>JAISKU010000205.1 GCA_031261245.1 Oscillospiraceae bacterium
AGCCGCATCACCGACACGGTCAGCGCGACGGACACGAGCAGGTACAGCCCCTCGGGAATCATGCCGATAAGCGCCGCGACCGTCGTAATCATGCCGTCGGAGAACGGCACCTTCAGCACCTTGAACTGCTGGTAGAGCATTATCGCCCCGAACGGAATAATCACAAACCCGATGAGCTTCACAAGCCGCGTCAGCGCGTGCATCATCTGAGAGCGTATCTTTTTCCCCGACTTCTTCGCCTCGAGGGTCAGCTTTGAGGCGAACGCGTCGCGCCCCACCTTGTCGAGCCTCGCGCGCGCGCTCCCGGACACGACAAAGCTCCCGGAGAGAAGCGTATCCCCGGGCTTTTTCGTTATCTCGTCGGACTCGCCGGTCACAAGCGCCTCGTTCACGCGGCACTCGCCGTCGAGCACAATCGCGTCGGCGTAAATCTGCCCGCCGCCCTCAAAAACCGCCACGTCGTCGAGCACCGCGAGCTCGCACGGCACGGTTATCTGCGACCCGTCGCGCACGACGACGGCCTTCGGCGCGGTGACGAGCGTCATGGAGCGCAGCTTGTGCCGGCTGCGCAGCTCCTGCACCGTCCCGATAATAATATTCGCGAAAATCACCGGCAAAAACGTCAAATCCCTGTAGGAGCCCGCCGCGATGACGCAGATGGCGAGCGCCGCGAATATCAGGTTGAAGTACGTGAACGCGTTATCCGCGATTATGCGGCCCGTCGTGCGCTCCGGCGGCGACGGATTCTCGTTCGCGTACCCGTTGCGCACGCGCTCCTCGGCCTCGCCGCGCGTCAGCCCGACCTGCGGGTCCGCCTCAATTCGCGGCAGCACGCGGTGCAGCCTCTGTGATGTTACCGAACTCGCCGACATCTGTATCCTCCGGGCGCGTAATATATAAAAGTATTGCCTCTTATACCAGTTTTATCCCCAGCTCGCCGAGCTGCTTCGCGTCCACGTCGCCCGGCGCGCCGCTCATCGGCTCCGACGCGTTCTGCACCTTCGGGAACGCCGTCACGTCGCGCAGAGAGTCCGCGCCACACAGCACCATGACGAGTCTGTCCAGCCCGATTCCCACGCCCCCGTGCGGCGGCGCGCCGTATCTGTACGCCTCGACGAGGAACCCGAACTTCGCCTCTATCTCCTCCGTCGTCAAACCGAGCGCGGAAAACATCCTCTGCTGCAATTTATAATCCGAAATGCGTATCGACCCGGAGCACAGCTCCACGCCGTTCACCACGAGATCATACGCCTTCGCCGTGACGCGCCCCGGCTCCGATTCAATAAGCGGCAGGCTCTCCTCCGTCGGCATCGTGAACGGGTGGTGCATCGCGACCCACTCGCCCGTCTCCTCGTCCCTCTCAAAAAACGGAAAATCCGTCACCCACAGGAAGTTGTAAACCCCCTCCGGCACAATCCCGAGCTTCTCCGCGACAGTCCGCCGCAGCGCGCCGAGCACCGGCAGCGTCATGGAGTTCCTGTCCGCGATAATCAGCGCCACGTCGCCCTTTTCAAGCCCGAGCCGCGCCGAAATCTCCTCCAAAAGCTCCGGCGTCACAAACTTCGCGAAGCTCACGTTCGGCGCGTCCTCGCTCCAACGGATATACGCGAGGCCTTTCGCCCCGATCCCCTTCGCCGCCTCCGTGAGCTTGTCTATCTCCTTGCGCGAGAGCGTCGCCGCCGCGTTTTTCGCGCAAATTGCCCGCACGCTCCCGCCGCCCTCAATCGCCCCGTCGAACACCGCGAACCCGGAGCCCTTTACCAAATCGGATAAATCGCAAATCTCCATGCCGTACCGCGTGTCCGGCTTGTCGCTGCCGTACCGCGCCATCGCGTCCGCATAAGAAATCCGCGGCAGCGGAATCTGCACATTTTCGCCCTGAATCTCGCCCATCAGCCGCGCGACAAAGCCCTCAATCATCTCCAGAATGTCGTCCACATCGACGAAAGACATCTCCACGTCAATCTGCGTGAACTCCGGCTGCCTGTCCGCGCGCAAATCCTCGTCGCGATAGCACCGCGCGAGCTGAATGTAGCGGTCAAAGCCCGATATCATCAAAAGCTGCTTGTAAATCTGCGGCGACTGCGGCAACGCGTAAAACCTCCCGTTGTGCACGCGCGACGGCACGACGTAGTCACGCGCGCCCTCCGGCGTCGATTTTATCAGCGTCGGCGTCTCAAGCTCAATAAACCCGTTCTCGTGGAAATACTCCCGCGCCACGCGGTTTATCTCGCCGCGCTTGATGAGATTTTTCTGCAACCCCGGCCTCCGCAAATCGAGGTAGCGGTATTTCAGCCTCAGCTCCTCGTTCACGTTCGTCTTGTCCAGAATCTCAAACGGCGTCGTCTCCGCCTCGGACAGTATCCGCAGCTCCGTGACCTCGAGCTCGACGTCCCCCGTCGGCAGCTCCGCGTTCTTGCTCGACCGCTCGCGCAGCGCCCCGCGCGCCGCCACGACGTACTCACTGCGCACCGTCCCGGCCTTTTCAAACAGCCCGCGCTCCGTGTTGTCGTCGAACGCGAGCTGCAAAATCCCCGTCCTGTCGCGCAAATCAATAAAAATCAGCCCGCCGAGGTCGCGCCGCCGCTGCACCCAGCCCATGACCGTGTACCGCGCCCCGATATCCGCCGCGCGCGGCTCCCCGCAATACGCCGTCCGCTTAAAATCCCGCAAATTATCCATAAAAATCTCCTGTCGTCATAAGCGCCCCCGCTCGGCGGGGGAGCTGTCCGCATAGCGGACTGAGGGGGCTCTTTGCGCCCCCGCTCCGCGGGGGAGCTGTCCGCGTAGCGGACTGAGGGGGCTCTTTGCGCCCCCGCTCGGCGGGGGAGCTGTCCGCGCAGCGGACTGAGGGGGCTCTTTGCGCCCCCGCCCGCCAAATCAGATTTCCCGTATCGGCTTCGTATCCCTCGCCGCCGCGATCCTCTCGCGTATCCCCTCGGTCAGCATTCCGGCCTTCGCCGTCGTCTGCTCGCCCGTTTTCATGTTCTTCACCGTTATCTTCCCCGCCGCGATTTCGTCCTCGCCGAGCAGTGCGACGAACGGCACGCCGAGCCTGTCCGCGTAGCTCATCTTCGCCTTGAACTTTTTGTCCTCCGTGTAAAGCTGCGTGCGCAGTCCCGCCTCGCGCATCGCGGTCGCGAGCGCCACCGCCGGCGAAAAATCCCCCGTCATCGGGATAATCAGCACGTCGCACGGCGCGCTCTGCACCTCCGCGTTCAGCAGTCCCACGTCGTCGAGCACAAAAAACAGCCGCGTCAGCCCTATGGATATCCCCACGCCCGGGAGCTTCTTGTCCGTGTAGTATTCCGCCAAATTGTCGTACCTCCCGCCGGAGCACACGGAGCCTATCTCCGGGTGCGCGGTCACAAGCGTCTCGTACACCGTCCCCGTGTAGTAGTCCAGTCCCCGCGCAATCGTCAAATCCACCGCGTAGTGTGTCTCCGGCACCCCGAACGCCGCGAGATGCGCCGTCACCGCCTTGAGCTCCTCGAGTCCCTTGTCAAACGTCTCATTTTGCCCCGAAAACGCCTCCAGCGCCTCCACCGGAGCCTCCGCCGCGAGAATATCGAGCAGCTTCTCCGCGTTATTCCCTATCGACAGCTCGCCGAGCAGCCTGCGCGTCTCGTCACGCCCTATCTTGTCGAGCTTGTCTATCGTCCGCATCACCTCGGCGGAGTCGTCGGACACTCCGAGAATCGCAAAAAGCCCGTTCAGCACCTTGCGGTTGTTCAGCCGTATCACGAACCCCTCGAGGCCGAGCGACTTGAACGTCGAGTAAATCACGCTCGGAATCTCCGCCTCGTTCATTATCCCCAGCTCGCCGTCGCCGATGATGTCGATGTCGCACTGGTAGAACTCGCGGAACCGCCCGCGCTGCGCCCGCTCCCCCCGGTACACCTTGCCGATCTGGTACCGCCTGAACGGAAACTGCAATCTCCCGTAATTCGCCGCGACGTACTTCGCCAAGGGTACGGTCAAATCAAAGCGAAGGGCGAGGTCATGCTCACCCTTTGCGAACCTGTAAATCTGTTTCTCCGTCTCGCCGCCCGCTTTTGCGAGCAGCACCTCGGACGACTCAATAATCGGCGTGTCGAGCGGCGTGAAGCCGTACAGCTCAAACGAGCTGCGAATCCTCGCCGACATCAAATCGAACACGACCTGCTTCTCCGGCAGCAGCTCCATAAACCCCGACAGCGTCTGCGGTTTCACCCTTGCCATTACTTTTTCTCCTTTTTCTCCTTGGGGTTCACGATGTTGCGCCAGTCCAGATCCCCGCGCTTGAGGCCCTGAATCAGAACCTCGGCGGTGGCTATGTTCGACGCGAACGGAATACTGTACCTGTCGCACAGCCGCGTTATCTCGTTCACCGACTTCGCGCCACGCTCATAGTCCGGGTCGCAAAAGAACAGCACGAGGTCGATCTCGTTGTACGCGATTCTCGCGCCCACCTGCTGCTCCCCGCCCTGCGCGGCGGAGAGGTAGAGCGTCACGGGCAGCCCCGTGGCCTCCCGCACAAGCTTCCCCGTCGTGTTCGTCGCGCTGACGGTATGCTCCGACAGAATTCCGCAATACGCGATGCAAAACTGCACCATAAGCTCCTTTTTCCTGTCATGCGCCATGATTGCTATATTCATATCGGTATCTCCTCTCCCTGTATCCTGCGGGCGACGTCCAGAAAATCCATCGCGGCGCCCCGTCCGACGTACAAAACAAGCGGTGAATCGGCCGCCGCGGCCTCCGGCACGCTGTCGTCGTCGCGCACGACGCCTATCAGCCTCGCGCCCGTCGAGTCCACGATGTCGTCCACGCTCGTGTGAAAGCGCTTCCACTTTCGCCGCTCAACCCGGTTAATCAGCAGCCGCACGTCCGATATCCCCATGTTCCAAAGCGTCTCCCGCGTTCTCCCCGCGTCGCGCACGCTCGACAGATCCCCCGTCGCCACGATTATCGCCGTGTCGGCCGACGCCGTCGCGAGCGCGAAGCCCGCGCCTATCCCCGCCGGGGCGTCCAGAATCGTGTATTCGTACTCCTCGCGCGCGGCGGCGATAAGCCCCGCCATCGCCTCCGGGTCGATGTCCTCCGGCGCGCGGTATACGGGCGCCGCGAGAAAAAACAGGTTCGGCAGCCTCGGGTGCTCATGCGCCGCCTCTCGCACGGACACGCGCCCCTCGGCGACGTCGGATATGTCCGTAACCGTAAAATCGCTCATGCCGAGCGATATGTCGAGGTTGCGCAGACCGATGTCGCAGTCCACGCACAGCGTCCTGTGGCCGAGCGCGGCCAGACACGACGAAATCGCCGCGGCTGACGTGGTTTTCCCCGTTCCGCCCTTGCCGGAGGTCATCACGATGACGCTCCCCACTCGGCAGCCCCCCTCACTGTTTTCTCACTCCGTTGTTTTTGCGATTATACACAATTTTTTCCGTATTTTCAATAGCTAATTTTATTAATTCCGCGACATATTTAATAAACGGCGGTCAAGCCGCTGTCTTGACCGCCGTTTTCCGCCTCTCGTCCTGTTCCTACGCCTCGCCGCGCTCCCTGTCATAGAATTCGCGGCTGTACGCGTACAGCTCGTTCGTCGCGAGCCAAAGCAGCTCCGGGTCGGTTATGAACAGCCCCCCGTAAAATCCGCCCTTGGGCGCCATCTTGTCCACGGTGTCGCGCACGAGCTGCAAAAGCTCCTCCCTCGGCGGCGTCGGCGTGCCGAAATCCAGCCCCTCAATGCCGCCTCCGAAGCCGATCTTGTCGTCGTACTGCGCCTTCACCTCGGGGAAATTCACGGCGCGCCGCTGGCTCTGCATGAAATCCACGCCGAGCTCGATGAAATACGGCACGAACCGCGTGATATTCCCGCAGCTGTGGAACTCAAACGCCACGTCCTGCGCCTTCACGTGCGAGATGAACCGCTTCGTGGGGGCGAACAGCAGCGCCTCGAGCATTTTCGGCGAGAAAAACGTGTCCTTCTCGTTGCCCCAGTCGTCGTGGTAGGTCAGCATCGTTATCGGATAGTATTCCATAAGCCTGTCGAACTGCTCAATCTCGTGGTCGATGAACCTCTCAAAGAACGCGAGGCACGCCTCCGGCTCCGTCGCGAGGGCTAGCATCGTGTCCGTGTACCCGCCCATAATGGACACGAGCCGTTCCGTACAGCCGAGGCCGATATCGAGCGTAAGCGCCTTGTTCGGGTCATAGACGTTCTTCATGTAGTTGTCGGCGTACGTGTCAAAGTCCCACTCGGACAGGTCCGGGAACTTCACCACGTCCTCCCACCGCGTAATGTCGTCAAGCAGCTGCGTCCCGGGCGTTAGCATCGGCCCGCCCGCGGAGATGACGAACGTCCAGTCCGTGTTGAACCAGTCGCGGAACGTCCAGTTTTCCTTGGCGAAGCGCCCGAAGTCCGCCGCCACGGTCAGGCCCTTCGTCTTTTCTGTGGGCAGAATACAGTCGTTCGGCTGCACCGACTGGAAATCCGTCGAGGATATCGGAACCCAGAGCGGCTTGTCGCGCTTTGCGGAGCGTTTCAGGTTCTCGATGGGCGAGATCGGGTAGTCGAATTTCGGCAGGACAAACTCGTCCGGTGTAAAAAACGACTTGGACTTCACCGTCGGAACCCCCGCCTGCATGTACTCGTATCGCGGATATTTCATGCTGAGACCTCCTTTTAGGCTTTATTTATATATCCCTCATTTTATCTCATCGCGCCGCCCCTGTCAACACACCGCGTATTTATGATTGCACTTGCAAACCGCCGCCGGAAGTGGTACAATAAATAGCTTATATATAGAGAGGTGGATTTTTTGAAGCTGTCAACACAGAAAAAAAGGCTCATGGTGACGATTCTCGTCGTCGCGCTGTTCCAGATGTCCCAGCTCACGCTCAACCCCGCTATCGACACCGTCGTCGGGGTGTTCCCCGGCCGCTCGATTGCCGACGTGCAGGAGGCTTTCGCGCTCCTCAACTTCGTCCTGCCCATCTCGGGCATCGTCTCGGCGCTGCTCATCAACCGCGGACTTCTCACGAAGCGCGCGGCGATTCTGCTCGGCCTCGTGCTGCTCGGCTGCACGGGCGCGCTCTCGCTCGTGCTGCACACGGAGTTCTGGCATCTCCGGCTACTGAGCGTGGTGTTCGGCCTCGCCGCCGGACTGTACATCGTAAATATTGCGAGCGTATTCTTCGACAACTTCTCGGATGAGGAGCGCCAGCCTATCGCCGGGTACCAGACCTCGTGCATAAACGGCGGCGGCATCGTCTGGGGTCTCGCGGGCGGCACGCTCTGCTCGCTCGTGTGGTACGGCGGGTATCTCGTGTTCCTGCTCGCGTTCCCCGTGGCGATCCTCGCGTACTTCACGGTGCCGAAGGTTCCGCGCGTGAAGCCGCAAAAGCGCGCCGACGCCCCGCGCGTCAAAATCAAGCCCATGGTCTACTACTACTGCGTAATTCTCGGCCTGTTCATGATGCTCTACAGCGTCGGCGGAAGCAACATCTCCACGCACCTGACGCAGGCCGGCGTCTCGAACCCCGCGCTCGCGGGCGTCGCCGCCGCGCTCCAGATGGCGGGCGGCGTGTGCTGCGGCATGTTCTTCGGGAAGCTCTCCCCGCGCCTCGGCGACCTGCTCATGGCCGTCTCGTGCCTCGCGCTCGTCGTCGGCTTCTGCCTGCTCGGACTCTTCCCCGGCTCCATCGTAATCGCTATGCTCGCCGTGTTCATCGCCGGCATGAGCCTCTCCTGCACGGCTCCGCGCGTCATGTTCACCGTCTCGACGCTCTCGAACGCCGGCAACTCCGCGATGTCCTCCGCGCTCTCAACGAGCGTCGCGCCGTCGCTCGGCGGCTTCATCTCGCCGTACATCTTCACGCGCGTCACGCTCGCGCTCTTCGGCGAATCCACGGGTAAGCGCTACCTGTTCACCGCCGCCGTCGCCGCCGTTTTCGGCGTCGCCATCGTAATCGCGACGCTCTCGCGCCGCCGCCGCGGCCTCACCGACACGGGGGAGCCGATAACGTGAGAATGCGCCGCAAACCGAACCTGCTTCCGCGCTTAGAGCGCGCCGCCGCGTATCAAATCGCGCTGCCGGAGCAATTTCGCGGCCGCTGGGGCGCGCAGTTCCCGGATTTCCGCGCGATTCACCTCGAGCTCGGCTGCGGCAAGGGCCGCTTCACGTGCGAAACCGCTCTCCAAACCCCCGAAACCCTGCTTCTCGGGGTGGAGCGCGTGCCCGACGCCGCCGTGGTGGCGCTGGAGCGCGCGCAGGCCGCCGCGCTGCCGAACGCCCGCTTCCTCCTCTGCGACGTGACCGCCCTGCCGAGCATTTTCGACGCGGGCGAGGTGTCGCGCATATACATAAACTTCTGCGACCCGTGGCCGGGCAAAAAACGCGCGAAGCGCCGCCTCACGTCAGACGGATTTCTCGCGCTCTACCGCGCTCTCCTGCCGCCCGGCGGCGAAATTCACTTCAAAACCGACAATTCCGACCTGTTCGAGTATTCGCTTGACCGCTTCGC
>JAISKU010000014.1 GCA_031261245.1 Oscillospiraceae bacterium
GCCGTCGCGACGAGTCCGTCGGAGCCGGGGACGACGGGGACGCCCGCGTCACGCATTATGCGGCGCGCCGCGCTCTTGTCGCCGAGCTTCGCGATGACCTCCGGCGGCGGGCCGACGAAAGCGAGGCCGCACTCGCGCACCTTTGCCGCGAAGTCGGAATTTTCGGACAGAAAGCCGAAGCCGGGGTGCAGTCCGTCGCACTCCGTGGCCAGCGCCGCCGTCAGGACGGCGTCCGCGTTCAGGTAGCTGTCGCGCGCGGGCGCGGGGCCGATGCAGACGGCGCGCGTCGCGAGCGTCGTGAAAAGCGCGCCGCGATCCGCCTGCGAATACACGGCGACGGTATCAATGCGCATCTCGCGGCAGGCGCGGAGGATGCGCACGGCTATTTCGCCGCGGTTGGCGACAAGGATTCGTTTGAGCATACGCGCTAACCTATCGTGAGCAGCGTCGCGCCGAATTCGGCGAGCGCGCCGTTCTCGAACAGCACCGCCAGCACCGTTCCGTCGCAGGGCGCGGAGACCTCGCAGAACATCTTCATCGCCTCGATTACGCACACGGTATCGCCCTTTTTTACGCTCTGTCCCACGGCGGCGAGCGGCTCCGCGCCGGGCTCGCGCGAGCCGTACACTATGCCGACGAGCGGGGCGGTGACGGCCGTGCCGACGCTTTGCGGCGGCTGTTCCGTTGCGGCGACGGCTGCGACGGGCGCGGCGGAGCCGCGCTCAAGCGCGACGCGCAGCCCGTCGCGCTCGTACTCGAGCCGCGTCAGGCCGCACTCCGTCATCAAATCCGCGAGCTCACGGATCTCTTTCATTGCGCGATACCGAGCAGGCTTCCGACGAGCGCGGCGATCTCCCCCACCGTCTTGAGGTCGGCGGATTTTTCCGACGGGATGGCGACGTTGAACTCGTCCTCGAGCTCCATGATGAGCTCCACGGCGTCGAGGGAGTCCATGCCGAGATCCTCGCGCACGTCGGTCTCGGGCGTGATTTCGGACGCGTCGCGCCCCGTGCGCACCGCGACGGCACGGGTGACGGTCTCGATTATTTCAACTGCTGTCATTGTATTTTCCTCCAATAAAGATACTTAAAAATATTTAGTTAAATATTTTTAAGTATCTTACCCCAGCCGCGCGCGTTTGTCAAGGCGAATTTTGCGGCTGCGAAAAAACAGCGGGCACGATGTCGTCGTGTCCGCTGTTTTTGTCTGTTGTGCGCCTTTATTTTTCGTTGAGCGAGCTCTGGATTGCGCTCGCGTACGACGCGAGGGACTGCAAATCCGAGGGGATAATGATCTTCGTCGCCTTGCCGTCCGCGACCTTGGCGAGGGTCTCATAGCTCTTGAGGAGCACGGCCTTGTCGGAGGGGTTGGCGTCGTTGATTTTCGTGAGGCCGATTGCGATTGCGGTCTGCTCCAGCTCGATGGCCTCCGCCCTGCCCTCCGCCTCGCGGATACGCACCTCGCGCTCCGCCTCGGCGGCGAGGATTTTTGACTGCTTGTCCGCCTCGGCGGCGAGGATCACGGACTCCTTCTGCCCCTCGGCGACGAGGATCGCGCTGCGCTTCTCACCCTCGGCGCGGATCATGACCTCGCGGCGCTCGCGCTCCGCCTTCATCTGCTTCTCCATCGCGTCCTGAATCTCACGCGGGGGGATTATGCTCTTGAGCTCGACGCGGTTGACCTTGATGCCCCACGGGTCTGTCGCCTCGTCGAGGATCACGCGCATCTGCGCGTTTATCGTGTCGCGGCTCGTGAGCGTCTGGTCGAGCTCAAGGTCGCCGACGATGTTGCGCAGCGTCGTCGCGGTGAGGTTCTCGATCGCGCTCATCGGGTGCTCCACGCCGTAGATGTACAGCTTGGGGTCGGTGACCTGAAAGTAGACGACCGTGTCGATCTGCATGGTGACGTTGTCCTTTGTGATGACGGGCTGCGGCGCGAAATCGACCACCTGCTCCTTGAGCGATATCCTGTGCGAGATGCGGTCGATAAACGGGATTTTTATGTGGAAGCCCGTGCTCCACGTGGCGTTGTACACGCCGAGGCGCTCCAGCACGCTCGCATACGCCTGCGGAATGATTTTGATGTTCGCGATTACCGTGATAAGTATGATAAGAATTACGATCGCCAGAATTACAGGTCCCATTTTACTTTACCCCCTCTTTTATTGGCTCTACCACGAGCTTGACCCCTCTGATTTCGCGGACTGTGACGCGCTCTCCCGCGCGGATTACGCCGATTCCGAGGTGAATCGCGCTCCAGACCTGTCCGTTCACCTTGACCTGGCCCGTCTCGCCGTCGCGAATATCCGCGAGCACCGACGCGATTTCGCCTATCGCGCGGTCGGCGTTCGTGGGCACGGCGCGGCTCGAGATAAACCGGCGCACGAGCGGGCGCGTGAGCGCGAGAAGTATCGCCGCCGAGACGGCAAACGCGAGAAATTGGAGCCAGCCGGGCGCACCGATGAGCTCAAAAAGCAGCGCGACAACCGCCCCGACCGCGAACCAGATTCCGATTAGCTGCGTGGTCAGCGCCTCCGCCACGACAAACGCCGCCGCGACGACTATCCACGCGATAACATATACGGACACGATATCACCCCCATGCGTCGATTATACTACAGCCGCGCGGTTTAGTCAATCGGCTCCCCGGTGACGGATTCGAGCGCGCAGACGATCGCGGCGGCGGAAAGAACGAGTATCAGACTTTCGACACGTCTGCCAAAAAGCAGTGACGCGATCGAGATTAACACGCAGACAATCCCTGCGGGCTTGATATGCCTCTTCTTCAAAATATCGAGTGCGTAAAGCGCCAGCACAACCCACGGGATAATCTGAAAAGCCACAAATAAGCCATGGTAGCCGTTAAGTCCCATATAAACGGCAAACGCTGACTCAGCGCCGAAAGCAACCTCACACAAAGCGACCATACACACCGCACACAGCCACACTGGAATCAAAAAGAGCTTGCGGTTTTTTCCTGCAGTCCCCGCCAACGTGAGAATGCCCATCGCGACCAAGGCAAAAAGCCCCGTCCAAAGGTAGAGCGTCGCCCACCACGAGGCGCCAACACCGACATACATATACGTATACCTGACATATTTCTCGTTGCCATACCACACCAATGCCGACACGACGCACAGCAAGACCGAAATTAAGCGCTTGTACTTCAGACGCGTTTTTATCTGTTTCATCGGTCAGACCTCCCCGCGGTGACGGATTCGAGCGCGCAGACGATCGCGGCGGCGCGGAGGAGCTGCAGGAGGCCGGAGGCGAAGCCGCCGAAGATGAACGCGGCAATCGCGCAGACCGCGAGGACGATGAGCACTGGCTTTTGGCGCTCTTTTTTCAAGACGCCGAGCAGTCGCAGCAGCAGTACAACCCACGGTGCGCACCCGAGAAGCGGCGCGACGACGCCGAGGCCGAGGGAGATGTACGCAACCGTGGCCATCGCGTAGATGCACACGGGCATTATCAGAAATTTCGGCGTCTGCGCCGCTGTTCCCGCCCAGACGAGCAGTCCGAGCGAGGCGACGGCGAAGATCATCCCCCAAAAGCCGAGCATCCCCCACCCGAGCGTGTCGCTCGCGAGATACATCATCTCGCGCTCTCTGACGCCCCAAAGCAGCGCGGCGAGCGCGCACAGCACGGCCGTAAATATGCGGTCGATGTTCTCGATGGCGAGGATTTTTTTCATTTGTCGCGCCTCCCGGTGGTTTTGTCGGATTATATCATATCGCGGGCGCGGGCGCAACACGAATTTGTGAGCCAGAGCGCCGCGAGAAGCAGCGTCGGGTTGCGCGAGACGCGCAACAGCTGCACCCCGCCGAGAAGCAGCGCGGCGACGATAGCGGCGCTTGCCGCGCGGCGGGTGACGTCGGCGGCGCGCAGCCCGAAGAGGCGCGCAACGGCTCCGTACAGCGCGCGGCCGCCGTCGAGCGGGAACGCGGGCAGGAGGTTGAACGCGCCGAGGAGGAGGCTTAGTCCCGCGAGGTGGTACGCGGGCTCATATGCAAACACGCGGCCGCCGAGCGCGGAGACGACGGCGAGCGCGGCGCTAGCGCCCGGTCCGAGGAGCGCGGCGGCAATCTCCCCGCCGTAGCCGAGGCCGCCATACTCCATCGCGACGCCGGTGAGCGACAGGCGCACACGCCTCACCTCGCCGCCCGCGAGCCGCAGCGCGGCGTAGTGACCGAGCTCGTGCGCCGCGACGGCGACGGCGGTGAGGAGGAGCAGATAGCCCGCGTCGAGCAGGTACACTACGGCGGGGATTATCGCCGCAGACGCGGATATTTCGAGCTTGCGCAGGGCGGATTTTATACCCATGCGGTGTCAAATCGGCATGTCGTAGCTCGCCCCGGCGGGGATCATGTAGTCCGAGTAGTCGCGCTGCGCCTCGAGAAACGCCGCGATCGCGGCGTCGGCGAGCGTCCCCTCCTCCGCGTGGCCGATATCGGGCGTGATATCAGGCGTCGCTGTCGGCTCCGGCGGGGGCGGGGGCATTGCGGGAGGCGCGGAGGCGTCCTCCGCCGCCGCTCCCGTGCCGCGGAACGCGAGCTCCCACGCCTCTGCGAGCGCCTCGGTGAATTTGCGCTCTCCGGATATGCCCTCACCGAGCGCGCCGAGGGCGGAGCGGTAATCCACGACGGCGCAAACTTTGTCGCCGACGGCCTTTGAGAAGTGCGGAAAGATGTAGTGGATTGCGACGGCGAACGCCAGCACCCCGACGCAGATCAGAAGCGGGTGGCGGGTGGCGGGCGTCCGGGTGCGGCGGCGTTTTGCTGTGTGCGTCCTGCGGTACGCGTAATTGTCCATATCGTTCACCTCGGCAGTTTGGTAAAGGATATGTACG
>JAISKU010000059.1 GCA_031261245.1 Oscillospiraceae bacterium
TCGAGAGCGGGGACACGCTCAACGTCAGAAAATCGGAGAGAACGGTCTGCTTTGCGCGTCTCGCGCACAGGAGCTTTTATAAAAAAGTAAGTGAGAAATTGGGGGAATCAACGTGAAAGTAACTCGACAGGGAACCATACTCAAAATCATTTCGGCGCAGGATATCGAGACCCAGCACCAGCTCATAGAGTCGCTGAAGGAGAACGGCATCACCGCCACGCAGGCCACTGTATCACGCGATATTAAGGAGCTGCACCTCGTAAAGGAGCTCACAACGCGCGGTACATACCGCTACGCCACCGGCGCGAGCGCGGAGGAGATCAACTACTCCACGCGGCTGCGCGCGATATTCCGCGAGAGCGTCACCTCCTGCGTCTCGGCGCAGAATATCGTCATCATAAAGACGCTGCCCGGCCTCGCGCCCGCCGCGTGCTCCGCGATCGACGGAATGGAGATAAAGAGCCTCGCGGGCACAATCGCGGGCGACGACACCGCGTTTCTCGCGATGCTCGACACGCCCTCCGCCGAAAAATTCTGCGAAGAAATCAAAAATATGATGAAGTAGGGGCGATTACCTGCGCCCCGAGGAAAAAATATGCTTCAAACCCTGCAAATTGAAAACGTGGTGCTCATCGACCGCGCGGAGGTCAGCTTCGGCGCGGGCCTGAACGTCCTCACGGGCGAGACGGGCGCGGGCAAATCCATCGTCGTGGACGCGATCTCCGCGATCTCCGGCGGCCGCACCCCGCGCGAGCTCATCCGCACGGGCGAGGATCACGCCTCCGTCACGGCGGAGCTCTCCGACGTGCCGCCGTTTCCGTGGTTTGAGGACAACGGCGTGGAGCCGCCGGAGGACGGCGCGCTAATCATCACGCGCAAAATCACCCTCGACGGCAAGAACTCCGTCCGCGTCAACGGCGCCGCCGTCACCGTCGCGCAGCTGCGCGAGCTGGGGAGCCTGCTCCTCGACATCCACGGGCAGAACGACGGCCGCCGGCTGCTTGATGAGCGCGCGCACCTCGCCTCCCTCGACGCGTTCGGCGGCCACACGGCCGAGCTCGACGCCTACCGCGCCGCGTTCACCGCGCTGCGCGAGACTGAGAAGTCGCTCAAATCCATCATCGACGACGCCGCGGAGCGCGAGCGCCGCGCCGACGCCCTGCGTTACCAGATCGACGAGATTGCCGCCGCGAACCTCGCCCCCGGCGAATCAAAAACGCTCGAGGAGCGCCGCGCGATCCTCGCGAACGCCTCGCGCCTGTCCGACGCGTTCGACGGAGCCTACGCCGCGCTGTACGGCGGCGAGGACACGGACGGCGCGTCCGCGCTCTTGCGCGAGGCGGAGCGCAGTCTCGAGGGAATAGAGGAATTTTCCGAAAAATACGCCGCGCTGCTCGCCCGCGTGCGTGATTTGCGCTACAACGCCGAGGATGCGGCGGAGGAACTGCGCGGTGAGCGCGCGAAGCTCGACTTCTCGCCCGAGGAGCTCGACGAAACGGACGCGCGACTCGACGCAATCCGGCGCGTGACGAAAAAGTACGGCGGCGACGAGTCCGCCGCGCTCGACTTCTTGGATAAAATAACAAAAGAGCTCGACGACATCGAGTTCTCCGATGAGCGCAAAAAGGAGCTGGAGCGCGAGCGCGCGCTCCGCCTCGCCGCCGCGACAGACTGCGCCGCCGCGCTCACCACGGCGCGAATCGCCGCGTCGGAGCGCCTGCGCGCGCTCCTCGAAGCCGAGCTGCGCGACCTCGCGATGCCCGGCGTGCGGTTCGAGGTGGAGCTTGTCGCGCAGGACGCGCTCACCGCCAACGGCGCGGAGGACGCGCGCTTCCTCATGAGCGCGAACGCCGGGGAGGCACCGGGACGCATCTCAAAAATCGCGTCCGGAGGCGAGCTCTCGCGCATTATGCTCGCGCTGAAAAATGTGCTGTCGGAGAGCGACGGCGTCCCCGTCGCCGTGTTCGATGAGATCGACGCCGGCGTGTCGGGCGTTGCGGCGCAGCGCGTCGGGGAGAAGCTGTCCGACCTCGCGCGCGGCCGTCAGGTGCTGTGTGTCACGCACCTGCCGCAGATCGCGGCTATGGCGGACACGCACTTCGGCATCACGAAATCCGAGGAGGGCGGACGCACCGTGACGGACATCGAGAACCTCGACCTTGATAAGCGCGTGCTCGAACTCTCGCGTCTAACGGGCGGCGAAAACGTCACGGAGACCGTAAAAAACGCCGCGCGCGAGCAGCTCGCCGCCGCGCAAAAGTACAAATCAAAGCGGTCTTGACAACCCGCGCCGCGTGTGCTATAATACATATCCAAAGGCGATGACCGGGAAGAAGTAGTCCCCGAAAAACGGCATAGAGAACCGGCGGTTGGTGCAAGCCGGGGCGTTTCGGACGATGAATATACACCCCGTGAGCCTGCTTCCGCGTCGCTGTGCGACGCACAGAGCGTGCAGCCGCGAGGCTTCGCGAAACTGAGGTGGTACCGCGTGTCTTCACGCCCTCGGGATTATTCCCGTGGGCGTTTTTGCGTTCCGGTTCCGCATGTAGGGGCGATTACCAATCGCCCGCCCGTTCTGAGACAAAATGCAGTTGACAGACGGGATTCTTCGCTTCGCTCTGAATGACAGAAAAAAGGAGAACCCAATGAAACTATTTGATGAACTCACCGCCCGCGGCCTCATCGCCCAAGTCACCGATGAGCCCGAAATCCGCGAGCTGATCGACAACGGCAAGGCCACGTTCTACATCGGCTTCGACCCGACGGCGGACAGCCTGCACGTCGGCCACTTCATGGCGCTGTGCCTGATGAAGCGTATGCAAATGGCGGGCAACCGCCCGATCGCGCTCGTCGGCGGCGGCACAGGCATGGTCGGCGACCCGTCGGGGCGCAGCGACATGCGCACGATGATGACCGTCGAGACGATCGACGCGAATTGCGAGCGCTTCAAGGAGCAGATGTCGCGCTTCATCGACTTCTCCGAGGGCAAGGCGATCATGGCGAACAACGCCGACTGGTTGCGCGACCTCAACTACATCGAGTTTTTGCGCGAATTCGGCGCGCACTTCTCGGTCAACCGTATGCTCGCGGCGGAGTGCTACAAAAACCGCCTCGAGAAAGGCCTGTCGTTCCTCGAATTCAACTACATGATAATGCAGAGCTACGACGCCTACGAGCTGTACAACCGCTACGGCTGCAACATACAGTTCGGCGGCGACGACCAGTGGTCGAACATGCTCGGCGGCACGGAGCTCATCCGCCGCAAGCTCGGCAAGGACGCCTACGCGATGACAATCACGCTCCTGCTCAACTCCGAGGGGCAGAAGATGGGCAAAACCGGCCGCGGCACCGTCTGGCTCGACCCGGACAAGACCTCGCCGTTCGAGTTTTTCCAATACTGGCGCAACGTCGGCGACGCGGACGTGATAAAGTGCCTGAAGATGCTCACCTTCCTCCCGCTCGAGCAGATTGCGGAGATGGAGCGGTGGCAGGACAACAAAATCAACGACGCAAAGGAAGTCCTCGCGTTTGAGCTCACCTCGCTCGTCCACGGCTCCGACGAGGCCGAAAAAGCCCGCGACACAGCCCGCGCGCTCTTCTCGAGCGGCGGCGCGGCCGAGATGCCGACCGTCACGCTCGACGATACCGACTTCACCGACGGCGCGATAGATATCCTCACAATCCTCGCAAAATCCGGGCTCGTCCCGTCGAAGTCCGAGGCGCGACGCGCGGTGGAGCAGGGCGGCGTCGAGGTGGACGGCGTGAAAATCCCGGACATCGCGCAAAGCTTCACGCGCGCGCAGCTCACCGGCGACGGCCTCGTCGTCCGCCGCGGCAAGAAGAGCTATAAAAGGGTAAACGTGAAATAAAACTTCAATTTGTTTGATAATTCATTAAATTGTTGTTGACAAGCTTTGATGTTTGTGGTATAGTTGCGACATCAAATAAAAAAACGGAGGAAACAACAATGCCAACATTCAACTCAAACGCGGAAGAAATCAGGTACTACCTGAAAAAACTGATGGACGAGGGGGGAGAGCGCTCGACAAAAGAGATCATCAGCTATGTAAAATCGAAGTCAGGCAAAGACTTCACAAACGGAATGTACTCGGGAGCGATCAAGGATTTCTTCGATACAGAAGCGGGGTACAAAAGGGTTAGGCGCGGAATTTACGCAAAAGTTGAAATCAGCGACGCGGAAAAAGACGGCGCGGATGAGTTTGACCTCATTATTATGCGCGCTATTGGCGAGACTGAACGTGCGCGCAGAATGGATATTGCGACGCTGACGACGGAAGAATTCCAAAAGATGCAGGACAAGTCAAGCAAGATTGTCGCAACATTGCGAAGCTTGCTGGAACAATAGCCAAAGAAAAAAGAGGGCGCATTACGCCCCCTCTTTCCTTACGCCCCGTCTTTCAGCACGTACCCGCTGCTGAAGTAATTCAGCGGATTGACGCGTGAGCCGTTCACCGACACCTCGAAGTGCAGGTGCGTCGCCGTGGACGCGCCCGTCGAGCCGGCGTAGCCGACCACAGCGCCCTTGGTAACGCTGTCGCCGACCTTCACGTTCCGCGCCGACATGTGCGCGTACAGCGTCGTCATGCCCGTCCCGCCGTGACTGATCACGACGTAGTTTCCGTAGGAGGAGCTGTACGTCGAGGTTATCACCGTCCCGCTGTCCGCGGCGTAGATGTTCGACCCGTACGCCGCGCGCAGATCAATCCCGTAGTGCGGCCGCAGATCCCCGTATATCGGGTGCTCCATCGTGCCGAACGTGCGCGTGACGACGTTGCTCGTGCCCGGCCACTGGAGCGAGCCGGAGCCGTTCACGACGCTGCCCGGGCGGCTTGCCGCCTGCGCGCGCAACTCCTCGGTCTTTTTGTTAATCTCCTCCTGGAGCTTGTCCGTCTCCGCGTCAATCTGCGCCCAGAGCGCCGTGCGCGCGTCGAGGTCGGCCTCAATCTCCACGATAAGCGCGATTGACTCCTCGACCTGCTCAATCAGCTCGTCCTCTTTGGACAGCAGCTCGACCCTCTCGGCCTCCTGCTCCGCCTGCGTCGCCTCAAGCGCCTCCTTCGCGGCAATCGTCTCAAGCCGCGCCTCGACGAGGTCCTTGTAGGCGGCCTCGTCCGCGCGCATGATGTCGCTCACAAAGTCGATTCTCGCGAGCAGATCGGAGAAGCTCGCCGCCTCAAAGATGACGGCTATGTAAGACACCGCGCCGTTCTCCTCCATGTCGCGTATGCGCCGCTTGTACAGCTCAAGCTGCGCGTCCTCGCGCCTCTGCGCCTGCGCGACCTCGCGCTCCTTGTCGCCAATCAGGTCAACGTACAGCTCGATCTGCTCGTTGATGTTCGCGATCTCCTGCTCCGTGAGGCTTATGCGGTCGTCGAGAACTTCCTTTTTCGCCGTCGCCGACAGCTGATCGTATCTCAGGGAGTTTATCTCCGACTGCACGGCGCGCTTCTTGTCGTTCAGCTCCTTCTTCACGGCTTTCAGCGCGTCAATCTGCGCCTGCGACACCGCGCCCGCGCGCAGCGAGGACAGCCCCGCGATTATCACGGATATCACCATCATCAGCGCGAGTATGACGGCGACGAGCCTTACAAATTTCTTGTTTCTCATTAGCTACACCTTCAAATATTTCCGTATCGCGACGGAGCTTCCGATGACGCCCACAATCAGGCCGATAAGCACGAACACGGCGCACAGCGCCGGAGCCGCGCGCGCGAACGGAATCGTCTGAATGAAGCCCGCGCTCTGGCCTTTTATTATCGCGTCGGTGACGACGACGTAGATGCCCCACTGCGCCACGAACGCGAACAGCGCGCCGAGCAGTCCGAGAATGAACCCCTCAAACACGAACGGCCACCTTATAAACGAGTTTGTCGCGCCCACGACCTTCATAATCGCAATCTCCTCGCGCCGCTCAAACGTCGCGAGCTTTATCGTGTTCGACATTATGAACATCGAGATCACGAGAAGAATCGCGACGAGCGCGATCGACACGCCCGACACGATGTTGCGTATCGTGACGAAGCCCTTCGCTATCAGCAGATTCGCGTTTACCTTCGCGATCCCGTGAATATCGGCGATGCTCCTCTGCGTCTGCGCCATCAGCTCCACGTCGTCCACGTAAATCGAGAAGCGGTGCGGTATAACGGACGAGTCCACGTTCTCAAAGCGCGAGGTGTCCTCAAACTTCGAGGTGAACGTCTCCCACGCCTCGTCGCGTGAGACGAACTGCGCCGACCTCACGTTCGGAATCGCCTCAATCTGCGCCCCGAGGCCGCGCCCCTGCTCGACGGAGTACGAGTCGTCCACATACGCCAGAATGACGTTCTCACTCTCAAACTCGCCGATTATCTTCCCGACGTTGACGGCGAGCAGGGAGAAGCTGCCCATGATTATGAGGCAGGCGACAATTATGAACACGCTCGCGAAGGACATCAGCCCGTGCGTGAAAATGCTGCGCAGTCCCTCATGTATGTAATAGCCCGTTCTAATACTCTTCATAGCCGTAATACCCACCGGTTCCGTCGCTTATTATGCGCCCGTCGTCAATGGCGATGACGCGCCGCGAGAGCTTGTCCACGAGCGACTTCTCATGCGTGACGACGAGCACGGTCGTCCCGAGCTCGTTGATCTTCTGCAACAGCGTCAAAATCTCAAGGCTGCGCGCGGGGTCGAGGTTCCCCGTCGGCTCGTCCGCGACGATGAGGTCGGGGTTGTTGACGAGCGCCCGCGCGATAGCGACGCGCTGCTGCTCCCCGCCGGACAGCTCCGGCGGGTACGATTTCGCTTTAGCGTCGAGCCCCACGAGGTCGAGGACGTACGGCACGCGGCGGCGTATCTCCTTTACAGACGCCCCGACGGCGCGCATCGCGAACGCGATGTTGTCGTGAACCGTCTTCTTGTCGATAAGCCGGAAGTCCTGAAAGATAACCCCCACGCGCCGCCGCAGATAGGGGAGCTTGCGCGGCTTTATCGTCGTCAGGTCAAACCCGGATACGACAATTCCGCCCTCCGTCGGCGCAATCTCGCCGATGAGCATTCTGATTACCGTGGATTTTCCGGAACCCGACGGCCCCACGAGGAACGCGAACTCCCCGGATTCCAGACTGAAGGTGACGCCCCGCAAGGCCTTCGTGCCGTTGGGGTACGTCTTGAACACGTCGTGTAAACGAACCAAAAGATTTTACCTCATTAAAGTTGTATCGCGCCGCTGCTTTGCGAATTCAGATATTTCTTGACCATCAGCGCGACCTTGAACACAATCGCGTGGTCCAGCTCGCGCAAATCGAGTCCCGTTATCTTCTTGATCTTCTCAAGGCGGTAGACAAGTGTGTTGCGGTGCACGAACAGCCGGCGCGAGGTCTCCGACACGTTCAGGTTGTTCTCAAAAAACTTGTTGATCGTGTAAAGCGTCTCACTGTCGAGCGCCTCTATCGGGTTCTTCTTGAAAACCTCGGACAGGAACATCTCGCACAGCTTCGTCGGAAGCTGGTATATCAGCCGCCCGATGCCGAGATTCTCGTAGAGGATGATCGTGCGCTCCGTGTCGAACACCTTTCCGACCTCAATCGCCACCTGCGCCTCGCGATAGCGGTCGGCCAGCTCGCGCAGATTCTTCGCCGGGGCGCCCACGCCGATGACGAAAGCCGTAAGTCCGCTCTCGCGCAGGTGCTTTTCAAGCGCCTCCGCCAGCTCGCGCGTGCGCGACGCGTCCTCCGCGTCCGGAATTTCGGACACGAGCGCGATATCGCTCGCCGACACGGACACGACGAAGTCCTTCTGCGTGTCGGGGAACAGCTCGCGCATAACCGTGATCGCGTTCAGATCCGGCGTACCCGTCTGCCGGACGAGCAGCGCCGCCCTCGGCGTGTCCGTGACGAAGCCGAGATCCTTGCTGCGCACGTAGATATCGCCCGGCAGCACGTTGTCGGACAGTATGCTCTTGATGAATGTGGAGCGGTCGTTGTTCTCCTCGTAGTGTATCTTCGCCTCCTGCACGGCGATGGAGGCGAGCAGGCAAATCGTCTTTGCCTCGTCGTCCTCGCCCTCGACGAAAACGGTGTAGTCAAGTCCCGTGCCAGAGGCGTCGAGCGACTTGTACGTGTGCCCGCCCGCGTGGACGACGCCGCCCGGCTCGTCCTGCGTCGCCCTCGCGATAGAGGGCTGTCCGATTAGCGATAAATCCGTGCTTGCTATGACTGTTCCGAGTGAATCCACGACTCCTATTAGACGCTTCGTTGCCTCGCGCATCTGAACGATAACGCCCTGAAATACTCTTGCTGACACGGCGACACCTACCTTTAGTCAAAATCACTAATAATATACACCCGTTTTTCTCGGATTTCAATAGCTTTTTTATTTTTTTGTAACTTTTTGAGATATTTTCGTTGTAATATAGCCGCCGAGCCGCGAATAAGTTGTACAACAAAGTAACGTGAGGTGTGCGCCATGATAATTGTGACAGCCAAATTCAACAGAAAACGCGCGGTGATCTCGGTCGTCGCGCTCGCGATTCTCCTCGCGGCGATTGTGGTGCTCGCGGGGCGGCGCGACGCCGCGGCGTCGGCGATAGCGGCGGTGGCGAAGAACAACGGGGAGCGCGTCGCGTATCTCAAGAGCTTCGGCTGGGAGATAGACGAGGTCGCGATAGAGGAGCAGGACGTCGTAATCCCGCGCGAGTTTTCGGACGTGTACCGTCAGTACAACGAGATACAGACGCAGCAGGGCTTCAACCTCGCCAAATACGGCGGCGTGGAGGCCGTGCGCTACACATATAAAATCCTCAACTACCCCGACGCCGACGTGTCCGCCGTCGCGGACATAATCGTCTACCGCAACGAGATAATCGCGGGCGACGTGCAGTCAAGCAAGCTCGACGGCTTCATGCACGGCCTCGCGTACCCCACCGAGGTAAAAAAATAGTTTTCAGCAAAAAATACATCTTGTATTATCCGCGCTTGTGTGATAAAATCACCACCTCTGTATTTCAGAGTACATGTAAATACGTAAAGGGGTCGTATCATGCAGTCGGAGTTTTCCAAAGCCATACACCAGCTGCGCCTTGAGCGCAAACTCAGCCAGCGCCGCGTCTCGCAGGAGCTGGGCATATCGCAGGCGTTGCTCTCGCATTACGAAAACGGCGTGCGCCAGCCCAAGCTCGCGTTCGTCAGCAAAATCGCGGGCTACTACGGCGTGTCGGCGGACGACCTGCTCGGCTGCGCGCTCGGCAGTGAGCGCCGCGCGCTAAAATGCGAGCTGCTCCTGCTTGCGGAGATCTCCGACATGATTGCGCTCGCCGCGACGGCGGGCGGGGAGGCGACGGCGGCCCTCGCCGCGCAGTACATCACGGCGGCCGTCGCGAACGCGCGCCTTATTATAGAGAACCCGAACGGCGCCTACGACCCGCAGCTGTATATCGACATCAAAACTGCGGAGGCCGCGCTGTACAGGGCCGCCAGGGGCGGGGGAGAGGCCGAATGACGCCTCAGGAAAAAATCCGCAACTTCTCCATCATCGCCCACATCGACCACGGCAAATCCACGCTCGCCGACAGACTCTTGGAGAAGTGCGGCGCCGTTGACGCGCGCGATATGGAGAATCAGCTTCTCGACAACATGGAGCTGGAGCGCGAGCGCGGCATCACGATAAAGGCCCGCGCCGTAAGCCTGAGCTACAAGGCAGACGACGGCGAGCTTTACGCGCTCAATCTCATCGACACGCCCGGCCACGTCGATTTCAACTATGAGGTCTCGCGCAGCCTCGCCGCGTGCGAGGGTGCGCTTCTCGTCGTGGACGCCGCGCAGGGCATCGAGGCGCAGACGCTCGCCAACACGTACCTCGCGCTCGACCACAACATCGAAATTTTTCCGGTTATAAACAAAATAGACCTGCCCGCCGCCGACCCTAAACGGGTAAAACAGGAAATAGAAGACGTAATCGGCATCCCCGCCGCCGATTCCCCGGAAATATCCGCGAAAAACGGTATCGGCATCGACGCGGTGCTCGAGGGCATAGTCAAGAACATCCCCGCGCCGAAGGGCGAGCTCACAAAGCCGCTCAAGGCGCTCATCTTCGACTCCCAGTACGACGCGTACCGCGGCGTCATCGTCTACATGCGCCTAATCGACGGCGTCGTGCGGGCCGAGGACGAGGTGGTGCTCATGTCCACCGGCGCGCGCTACCGCGCCGTCGAGGTCGGACACATGCGCCCCATAGGGCTGGAGCCGTGCGAATCGCTCTCGGCGGGCGACGTCGGCTACTTCACGGCGAGCATAAAGAACGTCGCCGACACGCGCGTGGGCGACACGGTGACGCTCGCGGCGAACCCCGCGACGGAGGCGCTGCCCGGCTACAAGGCGGCGCAGCCGATGGTGTTCTCCGGCGTATACACCGCCGACGGCGCGAAGTACCCCGACCTGCGCGACGCGCTTGAGAAGCTGCGCCTGAACGACGCGTCGCTGTCGTATGAGCCGGAGAGCTCCATCGCGCTCGGCTTCGGCTTCCGCTGCGGCTTCCTCGGACTGCTGCACATGGAGATTATACAGGAGCGCTTGGAGCGCGAGTACAACCTCGACCTCATCACCACCGCGCCCTCCGTCATCTACCGCGTCACAAAAACAGGCGGCGAGACGGTCATGGTGGACAACCCCCTCAACTACCCCGACCCCGCGATAATAGAGCAGGCGGAGGAGCCTTTCGTGAAAGCCTCGATAATCTGCCCGCCGGAGTACGTCGGCAACATCATGGAGCTCTGCCAGGACAGACGCGGCGACTACAAGGATATGAGCTACCTCGACTCCACGCGCGTGGAGCTGCGGTACGAGATGCCGCTAAACGAGATAATCTACGACTTCTTCGACGCGCTCAAATCCCGCTCGCGCGGGTACGCGTCGCTCGACTATGAGCTCATCGGCTACAGAGTCTCCGAGCTCGTGAAGCTCGA
>JAISKU010000060.1 GCA_031261245.1 Oscillospiraceae bacterium
TTCGTCGGCCCGCCGCCGGAGGTCATCGCGAAGCTCGGCGACAAGAGCGCGGCGCGCCGCATAATGCGTGACGCGGGCGTCCCCGTCGTCCCCGGCTCCGACGGACTCGTCGCGACGGCCGAGGACGCGCGCCAAATCGCCGAAGCGCTCGGCTACCCCGTGTTCGTCAAGGCCACGGCGGGCGGCGGCGGGCGCGGAATCCGCCGCGCCGACAGCGAGGAGCAGCTTGAGAGCGCGTTTTCGGAGGCCTCGGGAGAGGCGCGCGCCGCGTTCGGCGACGGCGGAGTGTACCTCGAAAAGCTCATCGAAAACCCGCGCCACATCGAGTTTCAAATCCTCGCCGACGCGTTCGGCAACGTCGTCCACCTCGGAGAGCGCGACTGCACTCTCCAGCGCCGCAACCAGAAAATGGTTGAGGAGTCGCCGTCGCCGTCGCTCACGGACGCTCTGCGGCGCGAGATGGGCGACGCAGCCGTCCGCGCGGCGCGCGCCGCCGGCTACGTCAACGCCGGCACCGTGGAATTCCTCCTCGACGCCGACGGCGGCTACTATTTCATCGAGATGAACACACGCTTACAGGTGGAGCACCCCGTCACCGAGGCCGTAACCGGCGTGGATATCGTGCGTGAGCAGCTCCACATCGCCTCCGGCCTCGCCCTGCGCTACTCGCAGGAGGATATCGCGTTCACCGGCCACGCGCTCGAGTGCCGCGTCAACGCCGAGGACCCGGAGAGCGACTTCCGCCCCTGCCCCGGCAGAATCGACCACCTGCATCTGCCCGGCGGCTTCGGCGTGCGCGTGGACACGGGCCTTTTCCCCGGCTGTGAGATAAGCCCCTACTACGACTCGATGATCGCAAAAATCATCGTCCACGGCAGGACGCGCAACGAGGCGATTCTGCGTATGCGCCGCGCCCTTGAGGAGCTGCTTGTGACCGGCGTCAAGACGAACCTCGGTCTGCTGTACATGCTGATGTTCTCGACGGACTTTCTGCAAAGCCGAATCGACACGGGATTTATTGAGCGCAACCTCGACGCGCTCCTGCGCCCCGTCGAAAAGGAGATGAACATGTAATGGACAACATTTTCAGCGCCTTTACCAACCGCCGCCGCGTGCTCGACGCCCTGAAGAACACCCACCGCAGCCGCGTCCCCGCCGAGCCGCCCTGCCCCTCCTGCGGACAGAGCGCCGCGATAACCGCGTTGCGCCTGTGCTCAAAATGCGGCCACCACTACGCGATTTCCGCCGCGCTGCGGCTCGATAAGCTGCTCGACGACGGCGGAGTTGCGCTTTTCGAGGACATCCCGTCGCGCGACCCGCTCAATTTCCCCGCCTACGGCGAAAAACTCGCGGCGGCGCGCGAAAAAACGGGACTCGGCGACGCGTACTGCGTCCGCGAGGGCGCAATCTCCGGCCGCCGCGTGATCGCCGCCGCGCTCGAGCCCGAATTTATGATGGGCAGCATGGGCACGGCCGTCGGCGAGGCCGTCACGCGCGCGATTGAGCGCGCGGGCGCGCTGCGCCTGCCGCTGATAATCATCTCCGCGAGCGGCGGCGCGCGAATGCAGGAGGGCATGTTCTCGCTCATGCAGATGGCAAAGACCTCCGCCGCGCTCCGCGCGTTCTCCGACTCCGGCGGGCTGTTCATATCAATCCTGACGAACCCGACGACGGGCGGCGTGACCGCCAGCTTTGCCTCCCTCGGCGACGTCACCCTCGCGGAGCCCGGCGCGCTCATCGGCTTCGCGGGGCCGCGCGTCATTGAGCAGACTATCGGCGCGAAGCTCCCCGCGGGCTTTCAGAGCGCGCAGTTCCAGCTCGCGCACGGCTTCGTGGACGCGATTGTCCCGCGTGACCAGCTGCGCTCCGCCCTCGTGCGGCTGCTGAAGCTGCACCCGGAAACGGCGGCGGCCGTATGAGCGCCATGACCGCGCATGAGCGCGTAAAGGCAGCGCGCGCGCCCGACAGACCGCGCGTGCGGGCGTACATCGCCGATTTGTTCGACGATTTCTTTGAGACGCACGGCGACCGCCTCGCGGGTGACGACGCCGCGCTGCTTTGCGGCGTCGCGACGTTTGAGGGCAGACCCGTCACCGTCGCCGGAAACGTCAAGGGCATCGATCTGGACAGCAACCTCGCCGTCAACTTCGGCATGGCGGGCCCCGACGGGTACCGCAAGCTCCAACGCGCCGCGCGGCAGGCCGAAAAGTTCCGCCGCCCCCTCGTCACGTTCATCGACACGCCGGGCGCGAGCCCGACGGCGAGCGCGGAG
The DNA here is from genome assembly GCA_031261245.1 of Oscillospiraceae bacterium. Taxonomy (GTDB): domain Bacteria; phylum Bacillota; class Clostridia; order Oscillospirales; family Oscillospiraceae; genus JAIRRO01. Next base: position 2,273 of record JAISKU010000060.1, read on the forward strand.
GAGCGCGGACAGGGCGAGGCGATTGCGCGCTGCCTGTTTGAGCTCTCGGGACTGAAAACGCCAATCATCGCCGTCCTCACGGGCGAGGGCGGAAGCGGCGGCGCGCTCGCCCTCGGCCTCGCCGACCGCGTGATAATGCTTGAAAACAGCGTGTACTCCGTCCTCTCGCCGGAGGGTTTCGCGTCGATTCTGTGGAAGGACGCGTCGCGCGCGGAGGAGGCCGCCGGGGTGATGAAGCTCACGGCGGAGGACCTGCTCGCCTTCGGCATGGCCGACGAGATAGTGCGCGAGCCGCCCGGCGGCGTCGCCGCGAACCGCACGGCGCTCATGCGCGCGCTGCGCGGCGTCCTGCGCCGCACGCTTGACGAACTCTGCGCGCTCGACACGCAAACCCTCCTCGCGCAGCGATACGAAAAATACCGGAAATTTTAGAAATCGCGCCGCCCCCTCAGTCAGCTTCGCTGACAGCTCCCCCGCCGCGCAGGGGAGCTGAGAAACGCCCGTCTTATCGCCCCCGTTTTACGGGGGAGATGTCGTCGCAGACGACAGAGGGGGCGGAGTCCTACGGTGCGATTAACAGGAGAAGCATATGAAAATCATCAGTACAGGCAGCGCCGCGCCGGAGCTCGCGGTGACGAACGAAATGTTCTCGCGCGTCCTCGACACGAGCGACGAGTGGATTTTCACCCGCACGGGCATACGCTCCCGCCGCATCTCGACGGGCGACACCGCGCTGTCAATGGCGGCGCGCGCCGCCGAAAACGCGATCGCGGCGGCGGGGATCGACCGCGCGGAGATCGGCCTCGTCGTCTGCGCGTCCGTGACGAACGAGTACCTCACGCCGTCGCTCGCGTGTCTGCTCCAGCGCGACCTCGGCCTCCCGGAGAGCATTCTCGCGTTCGACGTCAACGCCGCGTGCTCCGGTTTCATCTACGCCCTCGGCATCGCGCAGCAGCTTATCCCCGCGGGCAAATACGCCCTGCTGCTCGGCAGCGAGCATTTGTCCCGCGTGACGGACTACTCCGACCGCTCGACGTGCGTGCTGTTCGGCGACGGCTCCGGCGCGGTGATCGCGGAGAAGTCCGACGCGCCGTTCCACTTCGTCTCCGGCGCGCGCGGCGACTCCGGCGTGCTGTATATCGGCGCGTCGCCGCCGTCGCCGAACCCGTTCGCGCCGCCGCCGGAGAGCTCTCCGTCAAAGCTGCTGCACATGGACGGGCAGGGAGTTTTCCGCTTCGCCGTCGAGGTCATGGTGAAAAGCGTGCGCGAGGTCGCGTCGCGCGCGGGAAAAGCCCTCGGCGAGATCACGCACTTCGTCTGTCATCAGGCGAATTCGCGCATAATCGAGAACGCCGCGACGCGCCTCGGCGTCCCGCTTGAGCGTTTTTTCATGAACATCGAGACGCGCGGCAACACCTCCGCCGCGAGCGTGCCCATCGCGCTCGACGAGCTGAACGCCACGGGCGGACTGCGGCGCGGCGACAGCGTAATTCTCGCGGGCTTCGGCGGCGGACTGACGTACGGCGCGATATATTTGGAATGGTGAGGGATTTACAATGTTAAATGAGATGCTCGGAATAAAATATCCAATCATACAGGGCGGCATGGCGCAGATAGCCACCGGCAAATTCGCCGCCGCCGTCTCAAACGCGGGCGCGCTCGGCCTTATCGCGACGGGCGGCTTCTCGGCGGAACAGCTTCGCGCGCAAATCCGCGAGGCGCGCGCGCTCACGGACAGGCCGTTCGGCGTGAACCTCCTGCTGCTGCACAACGAGCTTGACGAGCTCGTCAAAATCGCCGTCGAGGAGCGCGTCGCCGTCGTCACGACGGGCGCGGGCGACCCCTCGCAGCACATCCCCGCGCTCAAGGCAGCGGGAATCCGCGTTTTTCCCGTCGTCGCCGCCGTCGCGATGGCGCAGCGCTTGGAGCGCGCGGGCGCGGACGCCGTAATCGCGGAGGGCACGGAGAGCGGCGGCCACGTCGGCGAGAGCACGACGATGGCGCTCGTGCCGCAGGTCGTCGCGGCGGTAAAAATCCCCGTCATCGCGGCGGGCGGCGTCGCCTCCGGCGCGCAGCTTCTCGCCGCGTACGCGCTCGGCGCCATCGGCGCGCAGCTCGGCACGCTGTTTCTCTCCTCTGAGGAGTGCCCGATCCATGAAAACTACAAAAAAGCGCTCCTCGACGCGCGCGATTCCGGCACCGTCGTCACGGGGCGCAGCGCGGGCGCGCCCGTGCGAATCCTGAAAAACCGCATGGCGCGCGACTACCTCAAGCGCGAAAAAGAGGGCGCGAGCCGCGAGGAGCTGGAGAGCTTCACGCTCGGCTCCCTGCGCCGCGCCGTGTTTGACGGCGACACCGCCGGCGGCTCGCTCATGTCCGGTCAGGTCGCGGGGCAGCTCAAAAGCATCCGCCCGCTCGCGGAGATTCTTGAGACGCTCATGCGCGAGCTCGACGAGGCAAAGGCGCGGGTGAACGCGCTGTGAGCACCGCGTGGATCTACGCCGGCCAGGGCAGCCAGACGCCCGGCATGGGGCGCGACTTCTACGACGAATTTCCCGAGGTGCGCGACATTTTTGACAGCGCGGCGGCCGGCTTCGACCTGCGCGCGCTCTGCTTTGACGCGGACGCCGAGACCCTCGCGCGCACGCGCTACACACAACCGTGCATGGCGGCGTTCGCTGCCGCCGTCACGCGAATCCTGCGCGGACGCGGCTTTGCGCCCGACCTCGCGGCGGGGCTGTCGCTCGGCGAGTATTCCGCGCTCCACGCCTCCGGCGTTTTCGGCGTGGACACGCTCCTGTCGCTGCTCGCGTTCCGCGGACTCGCGATGGAGGAGTCCGCCGCGGGCGTGCAGTCGCGCATGAGCGCCGTGCTCGGCCTCTCCGAGGAGCTCGTGCGTCAGGCCGTCGCTGAATCGTCGCATACCGGCGTCGTCGCGTGCACGAACATCAACTGCCCGGGTCAGATCGTCATCGGCGGCGAGCTCGCGGCCGTTTTAGCGGCGGAGGAGCGCTGCTCCGCGCTCGGCGCGCGCCGCTGTATGCCGCTGAACACCTCCGGCCCGTTCCACACGCCGCTCATGGAGGGCGCGTCCTCGCGCCTGCGCGAAAAATTCGCGGAAACGGAATTCTCGCCGCAGCAAATCCCCGTGCTTTTCAACGCCACCGGCGATACAGCGCCGGACGGCGAGGTGAAAAACCTGCTCTGCGCGCAGGTCAAATCGACGGTGCTGTTTGAAAAAACGCTCCGCAAAATGGTATCGCTCGGCGCGGACGCCTTCGTCGAGATCGGCCCCGGCAGCGCCCTTAGCGGTTTCGTGCGCAAGACCGCGCCGGAGCTGCGCGTCGTGTCCGTCAACGCTGTCGGCGACCTGAAAAAGGTGGAGGAGCTATGGAATTAGAGGGAAAAATCGCGCTCGTCACTGGCGGCGGGCGCGGCATAGGACGCGAGCTGTGCCTCGCGCTCGCGCGCGGCGGAGCCGCCGTCGCGGTCAACTACTCCGGCAGCGAGGCCGCCGCGCTCGAGACGGCGCGGCTCATAGAAGGACTCGGCGGCCGCGCGATCACCGTCCGCGCCGACGTGTCCGACTTCGCGGCGTGCGAGGCGATGTTCGCGGCGGTCGAAGAAACCCTCGGCGCGCCGGATATCCTCCTCAACAACGCCGGAATCACGCGCGACAACCTGCTGCTGCGCATGTCGCCGCAGGACTTCTCCGACGTTCTCGGCGTGAACCTCACGGGCGCGTTCCACTGCCTGAAGCTCGCGTCGCGCGCCATGATAAAAAAGCGCTGGGGCCGCATAGTCAACATCGCGAGCGTCGTTGGGCTCATCGGCAACGCCGGACAGGCGAATTACGCCGCGAGCAAGGCGGGCGTAATCGCCCTCACGAAGTCGGCGGCGCGCGAGCTCGCCGGGCGCGGCGTCACCGTGAACGCCATCGCGCCCGGCTTCATCGAAACCGACATGACAACCGGCTTGTCGGACGCCGTGCGCGAACAGATGCTCGGCGGCATACCGCAAAAGCGCCTCGGGGCGCCGTCGGATATTGCGGCGGCGGCTGTATTTCTCTGCTCCGGCGGCGCGGCGTACATCACGGGACAGGTTCTCGCCGTGGACGGCGGAATGACTATGGGGGGCTGAAAATGAGTACAAACAGACGCGTCGTTATCACGGGCATGGGCGCGGTCACGCCCATCGGCAACACGCACGCGGATTTCTGGGCGGCGGTGCGCCGCGGCGAGTGCGGCATCGCGCCGATAACGGCCTACGACACGGCGAATCAGGCGGTGAAGCTCGCCGCCGAGGTGCATATCGACACGGACGCGCACATCCCGCCGAACGAGGCGCGGAAAATGGACCGCTTCACCGTGCTCGCGCTCATCGCCTCGCGTGAGGCCTTGAGCGACAGCGGAATTTCCGCCGAAAACACGAAGCTCGAGCGCGCGGGCGTGCTCATCTCCTCCGGAATCGGAGGCCTCGCCACAACGGCGCAGGAGCACGCGCGCGGCGAGGCGAAAGGCTTTGACCGCGTGTCGCCGTTCTTCATACCCATGGCAATCTCGAACATGGCGGCGGGGCGCGTCGCGATTGAGGCGGGTTTCCTCGGCTCCTGCTCGTGCGTCGTGACGGCGTGTGCGGGCGGCACACACGCCGTCGGCGAGGCGATGCGCAGCATCCGCCACGGCTATTCCGACGTCATGCTCTGCGGCGGCGCGGAGGCGTGCGTAATCCCGCTCGCCATCGGCGGTTTCACGTCCATGCAGGCGCTGCACATCGGCGACGACGCCTCTCGCGCCTCGATTCCGTTCGACCGCGAGCGCAGCGGCTTCGTCCTCGGCGAGGGCGCGGGAATCCTCGTGCTCGAGGAGCTGGAGCACGCACTCTCGCGCGGCGCGCGCATTTACGCCGAGGTCACGGGCTTCGGCGACTCGTGCGACGCGCACCACATCACCGCGCCGGAGCCGAACGGGCGCGGCGCCGTTCTCGCGATGGAAAACGCGCTCTCCGACGCGAATCTTTCCCCGTCGGACGTCGGCTATATCAACGCCCACGGCACCTCCACGCCGCTCAACGACAGGGGAGAGGCTATCGCGATCAACAAGGTTTTCGGCGAGGGGACGCGCGTCCCCGTCAGCTCCACGAAGTCGATGACCGGTCACCTCCTCGGCGCGGCGGGCGCTGTCGAGGCTATCGTGTGCGCCTATGCCGTCCGCGACGGCTATATCCCCGCGAACATCAACCTGCGCGAGCGGGATTCCGACTGCGCCGTGAACGTGATCACGTCCGGCACGGAAACCCCCGTGCGCCACGCGATGTCAAACTCCCTCGGCTTCGGCGGACACAACGCGACGCTCATCATCTCTCACTGCGAGGAGGGCTCAAAATGACGCTCACAAGCGACGAAATCCAAAAAATCCTGCCGCACCGCTATCCGTTTTTGCTGCTCGACCGCGTGACGGAGTACGAGCCGGGCAAATTCGCGCGTGCTATCAAGTGCGTCTCGGTGAACGAGCCGTTCTTTCAGGGCCACTTCCCGGAATACAGCGTCATGCCCGGCGTGCTGATTCTCGAGGCGCTCGCGCAGGCCGGCGCGATCGCGCTGCTCAGTCCGCCGGAGAACCGCGGGAAAATCGCGCTTTTCGGCGGTGTGAAGCAGGCGCGCTTCCGCGCGCCGGTGACGCCCGGCGACGTGCTGGAGCTGGACTGCGTAATCACGCGAATGCACGGCGCAATCGGCCTCGGCGAGGCGACGGCGACGGTAAACGGCAAAAATGTATGTACAGCGGAGCTGTCGTTTGCTATAATGGAAGAAAACGTTTAGGAGCGTGACATAATGCGTGACACCTTAGAAAACGCGTTTCAGGACGTGTACACGAAATTCAAGCTCCAGTTTTACAGGAAGATTTTCGGGCGCTTTGAGGCGCGCGAGGCGAGCCTCACGGCGGTGGAGACGTTCTGCGTGGAGGTGATCCACGCCCTCGGCGAGCCCACGGTCAACGAATTCGCGAAATTCGTGAACATCTCGCAGGCGAACGCCGCGTACAAGATACAGAACCTCATCGAAAAGGACTACGTGCGCAAATCGCGCTCCGAGAACGACAAGCGCGAGTATCATCTCCTCGTGACGGAGCGTTTTAACGAGTACAACCGCCTGAGCACGGACTACATCGCGCTCGTCGTCTCGCGCGTGCGTGAGCGTTTCACACCGCAGGAGGCGGCGACGTTTGAAAACATTCTGCGCACGATCCACGACGAGCTGATGCCCGAAATCCCGGCGTAAAGCGCAAAAAAGGAGCTGACAAAATGCGGATAATGGCCGTGGACTACGGCGACGCGCGCACGGGCGTCGCCGTCTCCGACATGACCGGCACGCTCGCGGGCGAGGCGTTCGTCATCGAGGAGCGCGACATAGCAAAGCTCGCGGTGCGCATAGGAGAGCACGCACAGGAGCGCGACGTCGCGACTATCGTCCTCGGCAACCCCAAAAATATGGACGGCACGCTCGGGGAGCGCGCCGAAAAATCCGCCGCGCTCGCGGAGCTTTTGCGCACCCTCGGCCTCGCGGTCGCGCTGTGGGATGAGCGCCGCACGACAATCGACGCGCACCGCATCCTCTCGGAGCACAACGTGCGCGGCAAAAAGCGCAAAAGCACGGTGGACGCCGTCGCGGCGACGCTCATACTCGAGGGCTACCTCGCGTCGCTAAAGCCTTGACACGTTCTCCGATATCTCGGACAGCGCAGCCGACGCCTCCATGTCAAACTCATGTGTCCGCGCCATGTCGCCGAGGGCGATGATGCCGACAAGCTCGCCGCCCCGCGTCACCGGTACGCGCCGCACGCGCCCCTCGGACATCTTCCGCGCGGCCTCGCGCACGTCGTCCTCCGTGTCCACGGACAGCACGGATTTCGACATGATCTCGCGCACGGGCGTCCTCTCCGGGTCGCGCTCGGCGGCGACGCAGCGCGTCACGATGTCGCGGTCGGTCAAAATCCCGCGCAGACGGTTGTCGGAGGAGCACACCGGCACAGAGCCGATGTTGTAGCGCCCGAGCAGCCGCGCCGCCTCCGACACGGTGTCCTCCGGCGACACGGAGATGACGGCGGAGCTCATAAGTTCTGATACAAGCATAAAATACCTCCCGAAAATTTTCTACAGGGGGATTTTTCCCGAATGTGCGATGAAAAATTCATGACGGCGGCGCTCGAGCTCGCGCGCGAGGCCGCAGCCGACGGCGAGGTGCCCGTCGGCTGCGTCGTAGTAGACACGCGCGGCGAGATAATCGGGCGCGGGCGCAACCGCCGCGAAAAAAACAAGACCGCCTCGGCCCACGCGGAGCTCGAGGCGATCGACGAGGCCGGCCGCGCGCTCGGCGACTGGCGGCTGGACGGCTGCGCGCTGTACGTGACGCTCGAGCCTTGCCCGATGTGCGCCGGCGCCATAATAAATTCGCGTCTGTCAAAGCTCGTCTATGGCGCGCGAGAGCCTGTGTCCGGCGCCTGCGGAAGCGTCCTGAACCTGTTCATGGAGTACGGCAACGCCGCCGCCGTGACGGGCGGCGTGTTGGAGCCGGAGTGCCGCGCGGTCATGGAGGAGTTTTTCGCAAAACGCAGGGCTTGCGGCGACGCCGAAAATGGTGTATAATGCAAAGCAAAGAGGGTGATACGCGTGATTTGCCACAACTGCGGACAAGAGCTTGAAAACGACTCGATCTACTGCAAACGCTGCGGAGCCAACCAATACGACCCGTCGGCGCCGCCGCAGACAGTGCCGCGCAGCCACCCGTACAAGAAGCTCGGCGGATTTTTGAAATTCTTCATCGTCGTAAGCGCCGTCGGAGTCGCCGCGAATATACTCACGGGCTTCTCCTCGCTGCGCGAAACGGACGTCATCGTCGATTCGCTCAAGCTGGACAGCGCGGGGATGAACGCGCTGCTCGTGCTCGAAAAAATCCTGTTCGGGGTAAATCTCATTCTCTGCCTTTTCGTGATAAAGCAGATCGTGCAGCGCGCGCAGTCGTTTCTGCTGATATTTGAGCTTTTCTGCGTCTCCTCCGTGGCGGTGAACACGATAAGCTCGGTGATTACGCTCAGAATCTTCAGCGGGGAGGACGCGCCCGTGGCGAGAACCACGGTGGGCTTCATGGCGGCGATAAGCCTCGCGGAGATCGTGCTGTGGCTGATCTATTTCCG
>JAISKU010000064.1 GCA_031261245.1 Oscillospiraceae bacterium
TGCGAGCGCGCGCCGGAGGTCAGCATTCCCTACGCCATATCGCCCGATACGCGCGCGGCGCTCGCCATCGCGTCGGCGGAGTGGTTCGGGAACCCCGCGGAAAAGCTCAGGATAATCGGAGTCACGGGGACGAACGGAAAGACGACGACCACGCATCTCATTAAAGAGATGCTCGAAAAGCTGACGGGTCAAGCGGTCGGCATGATCGGCACGATACACAACATGATAGGCGACGCGGAGTTTGAAACCGAGCGCACGACGCCTGAGGCGTTGGAGCTGCACGAGCTTTTCGCGAAAATGGTCGCGGCGGGCTGCGAATACGTCGTCATGGAGGTGTCCTCTCACGCGCTCGTGCTCGGCCGCGTGACGGGAGTGCGCTTCGAGGTCGGAGTGTTCACAAACCTGACGCAGGATCACCTCGATTTTCACGGCACGATGGAGGAGTACGCGCGGGCAAAGGCGCTCATCTTCGGACAGTCCGACGTGGTGGCGGTGAACATCGACGACGAGCAGTGCGAAAGGCTCGCGGCCTCGGCGCCGTGCCGCGTGTTCACATATTCCGCGTACAGCGACGCGGCGCAGCTCGTCGCAAAGCTCGTAAAGCTTCACCCGGACAGGGTGGAGTTTTGTGCGCTCATGGTCGGCGTGCTCGAGCGCACGTCGCTCGCGATACCGGGGATGTTCTCCGTCTACAACGCGCTCTCCGCGCTGTCGGTGATGTATCTGCTCGACTACGCGCTCGGCGATTGCGCCGTCGCGCTGACCTCCTGCCACGGCGTCAAGGGGCGCGCGGAGGTCGTGCCGACGGGGCGCGATTTCACGGTGATAATCGACTACGCGCACACGCCCGACGCGCTGAAAAACATAATTTCGACGATGCGCGCGTGCACGGAGGGGCGCGTCATGACGCTGTTCGGCTGCGGCGGTGACAGGGACAGGACGAAACGACCGATAATGGGGGCGACGGCGGCCGAGCTGTCGGATTTCGTGATCGTCACGACGGATAATCCGCGCACGGAGCAGCCGGAGTGGATAATCGACGACATTCTCCGCGGCATGGACGGCATAGCGACGCCGAAAACGGTGATAGAGGATCGCCGCGAGGCGATAGAGTGGGCGCTTTCTAACGCCAAAGCGGGCGACACGGTGATACTCGCGGGAAAAGGCCACGAGACGTATCAGACGATAGGGCGCGAGAACGCGCATTTTGACGAGCGCGAGGTTGTGGCACAGGCGATTGAGGGGCAAAAGCGGTGAGAGTATTACTGACGGCGCTCATAACGGGCTTCGCGGCGACTGTTGTGGCCGGGCTGATTGCTGTTCCGGTGCTACGCCGATTAAAGGCGGGTCAGTCGATACGCGAGGACGGCCCGCGCTGGCACATGAAAAAGCAGGGCACGCCAACGATGGGCGGGATAACCTTCATATTCGGTATCGCCGTCGCGTGCTTTACGGTCGGTATGCCGAACGTGCAGCGCGGCGACTACACGGCGCTGTTCCCGCTGGCTTTCGCGGTTGTGTACGCCGCGATCGGCTTCATAGACGATTTTGAGAAGCTGCGCAAGAAGCAGAACCTCGGGCTGACCTCGGCGCAGAAATTCGTGTTACAGCTCGCCGTCGCGGTGGCGTTCGTGCTGCTCGTGCGGCTGACGGGGAACCTCACGCCGAACCTGTATATCCCGTTCGTGAATCTGTACATCAAGCTCTCGGAGCCGGTGTACCTCGTGTTCGCGGCGTTTGTGATAGTTGCGGAGGTCAACGCGGTAAACCTGACGGACGGCCTTGACGGCCTCGCCGCCGGGGTGACGGCGCCCGTGGCGGTGTGCTTCGCCGCGATAAGTATGCTCACGGAGACGGGCTCCGGCGCGGGGATATACTCGGCGGCGCTCGCCGGCGCGCTCATCGGCTTTCTGCTCTTCAATTTTCACCCCGCGAAAGTATTCATGGGCGACACGGGCTCGCTCTTCCTCGGGGGGAGCGTCGCGGCGCTCGCGTTCGTACTCGACATGCCGCTTATACTCGTCACGCTCGGCATAATCTTTCTGCTTGAGGCGCTTTCGGACGTGATTCAGGTCTGCTACTTCAAGCTCACTCACGGAAAACGCTTTTTCAAAATGGCGCCGCTGCACCACCACCTCGAACTTTGCGGCTGGAGCGAATACAAGCTGTTTTTCGTGTTCCCGGCGGTTTCCGCCGCTTTCGCGGTGATATCGTATTTCGCTGTTCGCAACCGGTATCTGATTTAGGGGGGTAATGCTTTGACAACAACGGGATACGCCGACGCGGGAGCGCTCGGCGCGCGCGACGCGGGCCTCGAGGAGGTCTCGCTCGGCGAGCGTCGCGGCCGCTTTGACATGGCGTTTTTGGTGCTCGTGCTGATCCTCCTCGTGGTCGGCGTCGTCACGGTTCTGTCCGCGAGCTACGCCAGCGCGTACTACGAATCGGGCGACCCGACGTATTATTTCACGCGGCAGCTCGCCTTTGCGGCGGGCGGCGTCGTAATCATGCTCGGCGTCTCGCGGTTCACGACGCGCTTCATGCGCCGGTGGTCAATGTGGCTTCTGGTATTTGCCATTGCGCTGCTTGTGCTCGTGCTGATGTTCGGTGAGACGCGCAACCACGCGAAGCGCTGGTTCAAGATAGGAAGCATAACCTTTCAGCCGTCGGAGATAGCGAAGATCGCCGTGATAATGTCGTTCTCCGTGATGATGTGCAAGTACGGCGAAAATCTGCGAAAGTTCAAAAAAGGGACGCGCAAGAAATTTTTCATATCGCTTATACCTTTCGTCGCGGTGCTCGGAGTCGTCGTTTTCCTGCTGCTGAAGGAGCCGCACAAGTCCGCCGCGATAATAATCCTCGCCATCGCGGCAATCGTTCTGTTCACGGGAGGGTTTGACACAAAGATATGTCTAATCGCAATCGTGGCGGCAATACTCGCCGCCGTGGTGCTCGTAAAAACCGTTGACGCAAAATACCTCAGCGCGACGGAGGAGGAAAAAAAGGACTACGCGACGAACCGCATAATTTACTGGCTCCACCCGGATGACGACCCGGCGGACGAGGGGTATCAGATACTCCAGTCGCTGTACGCCGTCGGCTCCGGCGGACTGACGGGCGTCGGACTCGGGCAGAGCAGACAGAAATATCTCTACCTCCCCGAGGAGCACAACGACTACATTTTCGCGATATTCTGCGAGGAGTTCGGCTACGTCGGGGCGATGTTCATACTCGTCATGTTCGCGTTGCTGATTATACGCGGCTTCTGGATCGCGCTGCACGCGCGAAGCAGGTTTGACGCGCTCGTCGCCGCGGGGATAACGGGCATGTTCGCGATACAGGTGTTTCTGAACATCTCCGTCGTCACGAATTTCATACCCTGCACGGGAATATCGCTCCCGTTTTTCAGCTACGGCGGCACGGCGCTGCTTGTACAGCTCGCGGAGATGGGGATTGTCCTTGCGATTTCCCGCGATATAACGCCGACGCGCGCGGGGTGAGGATGGGTATGAGGTTTTTGCTCGCCTGCGGCGGCACGGCGGGACACATAAACCCCGCGATAGCCGTGGCCGACGCGCTCCGGCAGCTGCTGCCGGACTGTGAGATACTGTTCGCGGGCTCCGGGAGGCCTTTGGAAAAGCGGCTGATTCCCGCCGCGGGCTATGAGCTCACAAACATCGAAATGCGCGGCCTTGAGCGCGGCTTCTCGCCGAAAAAGCTCGGCCGAAACGCAAAGGCGGCGGCGATGCTCCTGACGGCCTCGCGCCGCGCGGACAAGCTGATAAAGTCGTTCGCACCCGACGCCGCGATCGGCACGGGGGGATATATATGCTATCCGGTGCTCCGCGCGGCGGCAAAGGCGGGAATCCCGACGGTAATGCACGAGTCGAACGTGCGGCCGGGACTGACGGTGAAGCTGCTGTCCGGCATAGTGATGCGCGTTTACGCGGCGTTTCCGGGCGCGGAGGACGAGTACAGGAATCCCGGGCGCGTATACGCGCTCGCGACGCCGGTGAGCCCGAGCTTTTCGCGGTACACGAGGGGGCGCGCGCGGCGCGAGATGGGAATTCCGGACGATATTCCGGTCGTCGTGTCGTTCTGGGGCAGTCTCGGCGCCTCGGGCATGAACGCGATGATGCCGGAATTTATCGGGCGCAACCTGCGCGACGGCGCGTTCCGGCACATACACGCGGTGGGGAGCGACGCGGGCGCCGAGGCGCTGAAAAACGCCGTCTCACCGGATGGGGCGCTGTCGGAGCTCGAGGATATCAGGGCGTATATCGACGACATGCCGCGCGTCATGGCGGCGGCGGATCTCGTGCTCTGCCGAGCAGGCGGCTCAACCCTCGCGGAGCTGTCGGCGCTCGGCCGCGCGGCGGTGCTGATACCGAGCCCGTACGTCGCGAACGACGAGCAGACGCTCAACGCCGGGGCCGTCGTGAGAGCGGGCGGAGCCGTCAGGGTGACGGAGGCGGAATCCACGGGGGGAACCCTGTATGAAACAGTGACGGAGCTGTTGCGTGAACCGGGGAGAATATCGCAGATGGAGGAGCGCCAGCGAGGGCTCGGCGCGGCGGACGCCGCGGAGAGACTCGCTGAGGAGATAATCTCTATGTTGTAACCGTCTCGCCCCGCGCGACATAATATGCTCTATGACATAAGAGCTTTGGGGGTAGTCATGAGCGTGTTACGAATTAACGGGGGGCGCGAGCTTCTCGGCTCCGTGCGGGTACACGGGGCGAAAAACAGCGTACTGCCGATAATCGCGGCGTCGATTCTTGCGAGCGGGGAGACGGTGATACATAACTGCCCGGATATCGAGGACGTCGTGGCGGCGGTGAAAATCCTCGGACACCTCGGCTGCGAGGTGCGCCGGGAGGGCGACACGGTGATTGTCAATTCCGCGACCTTGACGCGGCTTGACATTCCGCACGATCTCATGCGCGAGATGCGCAGCTCGGTAATCTTCCTCGGCGCGGTGCTCGCGCGCGGGGGAGAGGCGACGCTCTCCATGCCGGGCGGCTGCGAGCTCGGCCCGAGACCCGTGGATATCCACCTCAAGGCGCTGCGGACGCTCGGCGCGGAGATAGTGGAGGAGGGCGGAAACATCATCTGCAAGGCTCCGCGACTGCGCGGCTGCCGCGTGAACCTCAGCTTCCCGAGCGTCGGCGCGACAGAGAACGCGATGCTCGCGGCGTCCCTCGCCGACGGCACGACCGTCATCACGAACGCGGCGCGCGAGCCGGAGATATGGGATCTGCAATGCTATCTGCGCACCCTCGGCGTGGACGCGCGCGGGGCGGGAACCGCGACAGTCACGGTGACGGGAAAAAAGATAGGCGCGAACGTGGAGCACCGCGTGATACCTGACAGAATAGTCGCCTCGACTTTTCTCGCGGCGGCGGCGGTGACGAAAAGCGAGGTCGAGCTGACGGACGTGATTCCCGGGCACCTTGCAACCGTTATCGACGCGCTGCGCGAGATGGGCTGCGACATAGCCTCGGACAGCGACGCGATACGCATAAAATCCGACGGAAAATTGCGCGCGGTGCGGCCTATAATAACGGAGCCGTACCCCGGATTCCCGACGGACTCACAGCCGCAGCTCATGGCGGCGGCGCTGAA
>JAISKU010000075.1 GCA_031261245.1 Oscillospiraceae bacterium
GCGGCGATGAGCGCGGCCTCGCCCGTCGAGAAGTCCATCTCGCGCAGCCAGTAGTCGTGCAGGGCGGGCGGCGCGCTCTCGGCGGCCACGCGCGCGCGGCGCGACAGGCGCAGCAGCTCGCCCGCGTCGATGGACTTGGGGCACTCGCGCTTGCAGTAGCCGCAGTTGTTGCAGGAGTAGGCCTCGCGTGTCAGGGTGTGCGCCGCGAACGGCGGGTTCGCCCGCATGTCGGTGTACACCTCGTTCGCGATTTTTATAGGCATCTTGTGGAAGCGGCGCAGCATCTCGCAGCCCTGCATACACTTGTCGCAGTCGCACTTGAGGCACCGCGCGGCCTCGGCCTGCGCCTGCTCCTCCGTGAAACCGCCGTCCGTCGCGGCGACGCGCGGCGAGTGCGCGAACTCCGAGGCGTCGGGCGACCAGTCGCAGTCCTGCGACGGCGGCCGCGACGGCTTGCCCGTCTGCAAATACGTCTCAATCGACTGCGACGCGCGGCGCCCCTGCGCCACACCGGTCATCAAATCCGCGCCGATGAGTCCGCCGCCGAGGAACGCGCCCGCGCGCGCCGTGGACAGCAGCTCCGAATCGAAGCCCGCGAGCAGGCCGAAGCTCTCCCCGCCGTCGCCGGTGGCGATGTACGCCGCGTCAAACCCGGCGAGCGCGTCGAGGTCGGCAATCTCGGCGTTGAAGCGGAGCTCCGCGTCGAGCGTGGAAAAGCTCTCGCGCCACTCCGCGTCGAATATCGCGAAATCCGCGTGTCCGCGCAAGGCTCCGCCCCACGCCCCGGCGCGCTCAAACACCGTCACGCGGTATTTTTTCAGCGAGAGCGACAGCGCCGCCGACAAGCCGGCCGCGCCCGCGCCGACAATCGCGATTTTCTTGTCCTTTTGCGGTATGACGTAGCTCTCGCGCCGCTTGTTTTTTGCAAAGCCCACCGTCGCGCGCTCGAGTCCGCCGAGGTCGATCGCCCCGCCGACGCTCTCACGCGTGCACACGCCCTCGCACGGCGCGGGGCACAGGCGCGAGACGAGCTCCGGGAACACGACCGCGTCGCGGTAGCTCTTGAACGCCGTCTGCCACTTGCCCTTTTCGGCGCGTCCGACGAACGCGCGCACGTCGAGCGTGAACGGACACACGCGCGCACACGGCGGGTTCGCGCCCTCCACGCACGCGGACGTTATGACCGTCACGTCCTCGGCACGTATCTCATTAAGGTCGTTCTTGTCCATTTTTACCTCTTAAATCCTCGCGACGCCCGATTTCCTCGCGGCGTCCGCGACGGCCTTCGCGACCGCCGGGCCGACGCGCGGGTCGAACGCCTCGGGCAAAATGTAATCCGGCGACAGCCGCTCCTTCGCCAAGCCGTGCAGCGCGTACGCCGCCGCGAGCTTCATCTCGTCGTTTATATCGCTCGCGCGCACGTCGAGCGCGCCGCGGAATATCCCGGGGAACGCGAGGACGTTGTTTATCTGGTTCGGAAAGTCGCTGCGGCCCGTGCCGACTATCGCCGCGCCCGCCGATTTTGCCGCGTCGGGCATGATCTCCGGCGTGGGGTTCGCCATCGGGAAGAGTATCGGATTTGTCGCCATGCTCCGCACCATGTCCGGCGTCACCGCGCCCGGCGCGGACACGCCGATGAACACATCCGCTCCGCGCAGCGCGTCCGCGAGGCTGCCCGCGAGCCTTTTCGTGTTCGTGAGCGCCGCGATCTCCGCTTTCGCGGGATTCAGCCCGGCGCGGCCCGTGTAAATCGCGCCGTCGCGGTCGCACATTATTACATTTTGCAGACCGAGCGAGGTCAGCAGCTTGATTATCGCGATTCCGGCCGCGCCCGCGCCGCTCGTGATCACTCGGACGTCCTCAAGGCGGCGATTCGTGAGCTCGAGCGCGCCGAGCAGCGCGGCGGTGACGACGACGGCGGTGCCGTGCTGGTCGTCGTGGAAAATCGGGATGTCGCAGCGCGCTTTCAGCTTGCGCTCTATCTCAAAGCAGCGCGGCGCGGAGATGTCCTCGAGGTTTATCCCGCCGAAGCTGCCCGCGAGGAGCGCGACGGTATCGACGATCTCATCCACGTCCTTGCTGCGCACGCACAGCGGCACGGCGTCCACGCCACCGAACGCCTTGAAGAGTACGCATTTGCCCTCCATGACGGGCATCCCGGCCTCCGGGCCTATATCGCCGAGGCCGAGAACGGCCGTGCCGTCCGTCACGACGGCGACGGTGTTCCCGCGGCCGGTGAGCGTATAACTTTTTGTAATATCCTTTTGAATCTCAAGGCACGGCGCGGCGACGCCCGGCGTGTACGCGAGGGACAGGTCCTCCCGCGACTTGACGGCCATCTTCGGCTCGATTGACAGCTTGCCCGCCCACTCGTAGTGCAGGCGCAGGGATTCTGCGGCGTAGTCCATTAGTGTTACCTCTACAATTTAATATCGGCGAAGCCGCCGCGCGTCAGCGTCCTGCGGTGCGTGAACCCGACGCTTTTCAGCAGCTCCTCCATCTCCGCGAATTTGTACCCAATCGACGCCGTGTCGTGCGAATCGCTCGACAGTATCACCTCGCCGCCGCGCGCGAGTAGCTCACGCAGCAGCCACGTCTGCGGGTACTGCTCCGTGCGCAGGACGCGGTACATCGCGCCGGTGTTGACCTCGAAAAGGCGCTGCGTTTTCAGGATTTCCTCCAGCGCGGCGACAGCCGCGGCGCGGTAGCGCGGGTGCGACGTGTCGAAGAAGCGGTCGCCCTCGTTGTTCTTGTTGATGAGGTCGAAGTGGCCGACGATATTACATTTTGTAATCGACGCAACGTTCGCCTCGAGCCGGAAATAGTCCTCCGCGAACGCGTACCAGTCGCCGCCGTAGTGCTTTTTCACCGTCTCGAGCTGCCCGTTCGTGCCGTCGTCCACGAAGCGGTACTCGCCGTTCGGACAGACG
>JAISKU010000097.1 GCA_031261245.1 Oscillospiraceae bacterium
CCCGTCGTGTCGTACATCGGCCCGATGACGGCGTATATCCTCACCGGCGGCTTCGTCACGGAGACGGTTTTCAACATTCCCGGTCTCGGCCGCTATTTCGTGCAGAGCATAAGCAACCGCGACTACCCGATAATCATGGGCACCACGGTGTTCCTCGCCGCGTTCGTCATCGTCATGACGCTCGTCGTCGATATCCTGTACAAGCTCATCGACCCGCGTATCAACCTCGCAGAGGAGGGTGAGTGATGTCAAAACGCCTTAAAGTACCGAGCCTGCGCCTCTCCGAGGACAGCGTCACGCGCCTCATCGACCTCGGCACGCTCACGGCGGAGGATTTCGCGCCCGCGCCGCTCGCCGACAGGGAGGACTTCATCCCCCACGCGAAAAGCATGGGGTACTGGCAGGACGCGTGGCGTCGCCTGCGCCGCAACCGCGTCTCTATGGTCGCCCTCGTGATAATCCTGCTCATCGCCGTGTTCGCGTTCGCGGGACCGCGCTTCGTCCCCTATAAATATCAGGAGCAGTACCGCACGAGCCTCAACCTCGCCCCGATGCAGTATTCGGAGTCGGAGCAGGCGCGCCTCGACGCCGGCGAGAAAGTGTTCCCGCACGTGTTCGGCACCGACACCCACGGGCGCGACATCATGGCGCGCACCATGGTCGGCGCGCGCGTCTCGATCGCCATCGGCGTCCTCGCGGCGCTCATGGTGCTCATCATCGGCTCGATTTACGGCGCCGTCTCCGGTCTCATCGGCGGCCTCACGGACTCCGTCATGATGCGTATTCTGGAGATTATCGCCTCCATTCCCGACGTGCTCGTCGTACTGCTACTGTCCGTATCCATCAAGCCGCGTCTGGAGTCATTCGTCAACTCCTTCGGCGCGTCGAACAAGAACGCGTTCGCCCGCGGGCTGTCCGTCCTCGGGCCGAGCATCACGGCCATCTTCATCTGCTTCGCCCTGCTGTACTGGATCACAATGGCGCGCATAATCCGCGGTCAGGTGCTCCAGCTCAAAAATCAGGAATTCGTCACGGCCGCCCGCGCCCTCGGCGCGTCGCAGTGGCGCATTATCCGCCGTCACCTGCTGCCGAACTGCATCGGAAGCATGATCGCCGCGACGTGTCTGCAAATCCCCTCCGCGATCTTTCTGGAGAGCTTTTTGTCCTTCCTCGGCGTCGGCGTTCAGGCGCCGCTCACAAGCCTCGGAAGCATGTGCTCCGACGCGCTCGGCGGAATGTACACGTACACGTACCGGCTCATAATCCCCGCGGCGATTCTCCTCGTCCTGCTGCTATCCTTCAACCTGTTCGGCGACGGGCTGCGCGACGCGCTCGACCCGCGCCTGAAGAAATAGGGGGGCGCGATATGAGTGACAAGAGAGAGCCCCTGCTGTCCGTCAAGGATTTGCGCGTGTCGTTCTTCACGCACGCCGGTGAGGTCAAGGCCGTCGGCGGCGTCTCCTACGACCTGCACCGCGGCGAGGTCATGGGCATCGTCGGCGAGTCGGGCAGCGGCAAAAGCGTCGAGGCGTACTCTATCATGGGTCTGCTGCAAAGTCCCGGCCGCGTAATCGGGGGCAGCATCTCGCTCGACGGCGAGGATGTGCTCAACTACGACGGGGACGCGCTGCAAAAAATGCGCGGCGGCCGCATCTCCATGATATTCCAGAACCCGATGACGTGCCTCAACCCCGTCTACACCGTCGGCAACCAGATTGCGGAGGCGCTCACGACGCACAAAAAGGTGTCGCACGCCGCCGCGCAGGACGCCGTGATAGAGATGCTCAACCTCGTCGGCATCCCCAATCCCGAAAAGCGCATAAAACAGTACCCGCACGAGCTCTCCGGCGGAATGCGCCAGCGCGTCATGATCGCCCTCGCGCTCATCTGCGAACCCGACCTGCTCATCGCGGATGAGCCCACGACGGCGCTCGACGTGACGATTCAGGCGCAGATTCTGGAGCTCATGAAGGACATTCAGAAAAAGACGCACATGGCTATCATCTTCATAACGCACAATCTCGGCGTCGTCGCCGACATCTGTGACCGCGTGTCGGTCATGTACGCCGGAAAAATCGTCGAGGCCGGCGCCGTGTCGGACATCTTCTACTCGCCGCGCCACCCGTACACCCTCGGACTGCTCGCGAGTATGCCGCGCGTGGACGCGCAGGAGTATGAGCGCCTTGTCCCCATTGAGGGCACGCCCGTGGACATGCTCAACCCCCCGCCCGGCTGCGCCTTCGCCCCGCGCTGCGGAAAGTGCATGAACATATGCATAAAGGCCGACCCGCCCGCGCGCGACCTCGGCGGCGGGCACTTGGTCAACTGCTGGTTGGAGGTGCCGAGACATGAGTGATATCATCGGCGCGGCCCCGCTCGTGGAGACGCGGGAGCTTGTAAAATACTTCCCCGTAAAGGGCGGCGGAGGACAGCACGTCCGCGCCGTGGACGGCGTGTCCCTCGCGATTGCGCAGGGGGAGACGCTCGGTCTCGTCGGGGAGTCCGGCTGCGGCAAAACCACGCTCGGGCGCACCATGCTCCGCCTGTACAACCCCACCTCCGGCACGCTGCTCTACCGAGGGGAGGACATCACCCGCGTAAAAATGCTCGCCTACCGCCGCAAAATGCAGATCATCTTTCAGGACCCGTCGGCGAGCCTCAACCCCCGCATGACCGTCGGTGAGATCATCGGCGAACCGCTCGATATCCACAAGCTCTGCAAGTCAAAATCCGAAAAGCGCGCGCGCATAAGTGAGCTCTTAACGCTCGTCGGCCTCAACTCAGAGCAGGCCAACCGCTACCCGCACGAATTCTCCGGCGGACAGCAGCAGCGCATCGGCATCGCCCGCGCCCTCGCCGTCAACCCCGAATTCATCGTCTGCGATGAGCCTATCTCCGCGCTCGACGTGTCGATTCAGTCGCAGATCGTCAACATGCTTGAGGACATGCAAAAAGACCTTGGGCTCACCTACCTCTTCATCTCCCACGACATCTCCGTCGTGCGCCATATCTCAAGCCGCATCGGCGTGATGTACCTCGGGCGGCTCGTGGAGCTCGCCCCGTCGGGAGAGCTGAACGCGAACCCCCTGCACCCGTACACGCGCAACCTGCTGTCCGCGGTGCCGATCCCCGACCCCGACAAATCCCGCGCGCGCACGCGCGAGCTGCTTCAGGGCGACCTGCCCAGCCCGATAAATCCCCCCTCCGGCTGCCGTTTTCACACGCGCTGTCCCCTCGCAAGGCCGGAGTGCTCGCAGGAGGAGCCGGAATTTAAGGAGCGCGCGCCCGGCCACTTCGCCGCCTGCCACTTACTTTGATTTTTACGGCGCTGCGAAGGCCGCGCTGTAGAAAAATATTTTCTGAAGTCAGGAGAAAAGAAAAAAAATGAAAAAGCTTCTCGCAATCCTGCTCTCGGTCGTGCTTCTCGTGTCGCTTTTCGCGGCGTGCAAGAAGACTCCGGCGGCAAACCCCACGCCCGCTCCGGGCGGTGACGCCCCGGCAACGTCCGCTCCCGGCGGCGATTCCCCGGCCTCGCCCGCTCCCGCTCCCGGCGGCGACGCGGCAAAGCCGCTGGATATCATACGCGTCAATGTCGCGTCTGAACCGATGACCATCGACCCCCAGCTCAACAGCTCGGTTGACGGCGCCATCTACTCCCACCACGTCTTTGAGGGACTGTACAAGTGGGAGGACGACGGCACAGGCAACGCCATCATCGTCCCCGGACAGGCGGAGAGCTACGACAAGGTCGAAAACGCCGACGGAAC
>JAISKU010000176.1 GCA_031261245.1 Oscillospiraceae bacterium
GCCGGTTGCACCCACATTATCGCGCACCGTCTCGGCGCGGGCAGTATCAGCGGTGACGAAGTCAAGGCGATTCTGCTGATAAACGCGGGACTGTTTATGCTCAACCTCGCCCTGAGCGGAATATGCTACCTCGCGTCAAGCGTGTTCAACCTCTCAAAGTACGCAATTGCGGTCGGCGGCGGCATCGTCGGCGCAATGCACCTGATGAGCCTGATGGCAAAGTTCAACGCAAGCTTCGACTGGCTGAAGAGCTTCTCCGT
Source organism: Oscillospiraceae bacterium (assembly GCA_031261245.1). Classification (GTDB taxonomy): domain Bacteria; phylum Bacillota; class Clostridia; order Oscillospirales; family Oscillospiraceae; genus JAIRRO01. The sequence goes on from JAISKU010000176.1 coordinate 261, forward strand.
CGTGACGCTGTTCGACATTGACTCGATACTGGCTTCCGCCAATCAGCAGGTGTTCTCGATGACCGGCCACGCGGCGGAAGCGCCGGACGGCGCGGCGTTTATCTGGAAATTCTGCGTACTCGCGGTTATCGGCGTGGTGACGTACTTCTTGGGCTCGACGCTGTTCGTAAAACGCGATTTGCCGTTGTAGCACTTTTGTGGTAAAATAAAATTCAGCGAGGTGATTACAATGTCGGTGATACTCGTCGTCGAGGATGACGCAAACATTCGCAAGCTGATAACAACATATCTGAAACGCGACAACCACCGCGTCCTTGAGGCTGCGGACGGCGAAGCCGCGCTCGACGCGCTGGAGCACGAGCATATCGACCTGATGATTGCCGACATTATGATGCCGAAAATGGACGGCTACGAGCTGACGCGCGAGCTTCGCGACGCGCACTACGATTTCCCGATTCTCATGGTGACGGCGCGGGAGCGCATTGAGGACAAGCGGCAGGGCTTTCTCGCCGGAACGGACGACTATATGGTCAAGCCGATTGACTTCGACGAGCTGCTGCTGCGCGTCGCCGCGCTACTCCGCCGCGCGAAGATAAACTCCGAGCGCAAAATCACGGTCGGCACGCTCACGCTCGACTACGACACGCTGACGGTGGGCAGCACAACGCTCCCGCAAAAGGAATTTCAGCTGCTGTTCAAGCTGCTCTCCTATCCGTCGAAAATATTCACGCGCCAGAGCCTCATGGACGAGATCTGGGGCTACGACACCGACAGCGAGGAGCGCACGGTGGACGTCCACATCAAGCGCTTGCGCGAGAAGTTCGGCGGCGTTCCCGAGTTTTCCATCGTCACCGTCAAAGGCCTCGGCTACAAGGCGGTGAGGAACGTATGAAAAAGCGGTTTCATTTCAAGTCAATATATCTGCGCTTCGCCGTCATCTTTCTCAGCATCTGGTGGGGTTTCAACGGCATAACCTTCGGCATAATCATCGGGCTGATGTCCGACGGTCAGCTCGAGGAAATGCGGCGGCTGACCGGCATCACCTTTCTCAACGCCGCCGCAATCGGCACGCTTGTAATCCTGCTCGCGCTGCGCGGAATCGTCAAGCCGATAAAAAAACTCTCGAACGCGTCGCGCGAGGTCGCAAAGGGAAAATTCGACGTGGCGGTCGAGATAGAAAACCGCGACGAGATCGGGCGGCTCGCCGCCGACTTCAACGCTATGGTTCGGGAGATCGGCAGTCTCGACAAAATGCGCCGCGAGTTCGTGTCCAACGTGTCGCACGAGTTCCGCACGCCGATAACCTCAATTCGCGGCTTTGCGAAGCTGATTGCGGAAAACGCGGACGATACCGCCGCCGTCCGTGAGTACGGCGACACGATCGTCCGCGAGAGCGAGCGGCTCATCGCGCTGTCGTCAAACCTGCTGCGCCTGTCCGAGCTCGACACAAAAACGATTCACAACGAGTCCGTTTTCAATCTTGATGAACAGCTCCGGCAGGTCGTGCTGACGCTTGAGCCGCACTGGGAGCCGAAAAATATTGAGTTCGACATAGACTTGCCGGAGGCCAGCTTCACGGGCGACGAGGAGCTTCTGCGTCAGGTGTGGCTGAACCTCATCCAAAACGCGATAAAGTTCTCGCCCGTCAACGGCGTAATAAAGATTGAACTGAACAAGATCGGCGGCTCCGTCCGCGTGACCGTAACCGATAACGGCGTCGGCATCTCCGCCGAGGAGCTTCCGCGCATTTTTGACCGCTTCCAAAAGGGCAGCGCGTCAGGCGGAAACGGCCTGGGCCTCGCAATCGCGCAGAAAATTGTCGAGGTCGCGGGCGGCACGATATGGGCCGAGAGCGAGGTCGGACGCGGCGCATCGTTCACCGTCGCGCTGCCGACGGGGCGATAGGCGTTTTGCCCGTGTACAAGTGAAAAGCCCTGCAACCTCGGTGTTGCAGGGCTTTTTGCAGATTAGAGCGTGTAGCTAAACATTTTGGTTCTCGTAGTCGGCGGCGATCAGGGAGCAGAAAAAGTACAGATATGCCGATGTCGTCTTGTCATATATGTCGACATCGAGAATTTGCTGCGTCTTTTTCAGCCTGTATATCAGCGTGTTGCGATGGATAAAAAGCTCCTTCGCCGTATTGGCGATGTGGCTGTTATTCTGCAAAAACGCGTACAGCGTCCTGAAGTTTTCGGTTCCCGACTGCTTGTCGTCGTACACGAGATTGAGCAGCGACGGCAGCGCCCAGTCCCGCCACTGACACTTCTCCCTGAAAACCTGCACAATCCCCTCAAACGTGAAGTCCTTGAAATCGTGAATCTTCTCTTGCTCCGGCGATTTGGAAAAGCGAATCGCGTAGTCCGCCTGTAGGAAAAATGTCGGGATATCGATCAGCCTGTCGAAAGGAAAGCTTACGCCGCAGTGGTAATCCCCGAATTCAATCAGCTGCTTGATATAGTTCAGCAGCACCGACAGGCGGGTTTGACCGACGCCGAGAATTACAATTATCGAGTTTTTGTAGGGGAACACGACATCATTCGCCGCATACGCGTGGATGTTGTCGCACAGCCAGTAGTAGGGCATCTCGTCAAAGCCCGCCGCGTCTGAGGAGATTTTTAGCAGGACGAGCTGCGTCGTCTCGAGCCACTGCACGGACTGGAGAGCGGACACCGTGAGCTCCGCGACGTTCTTGCCGTCGAGCAGATCCACGAGCGAGGAGTATTTCGTATACTTTCCCTCTATGCGGTTCTCGGATTTGTTCAGCAGGTCTCCGAATATGTCGCCCACGTAACGCGACAGCTGAAGTACGCTTTCGGAAATTTGCGGAGAGTAGCAGTAGAGGTAAAGCTTGCCCCACGGTTGTCCGCTCATGAAGCAGTTTACCTGTATCTGATTCGGAAATCTGAAATTATCCTCGGGATACGAGGCGAAAACGATCGGTTTTATGCTCGTGTCGTCGAGTCTGTCGATTTTTGTCTTGATTCTGCGCATCAGCTCAAGCGGAAAGGTGAGGATTTCCTTCACCGTATCCCACTCATAGTAGACGTCCTCGCTGGAATACTGCCGTGTGATGGCGTGCAGCTGCAAATTGTTTGAGCCGATGAACATGGGACACTGAAAAACCTCGTGCGCGATATCGAGAATGGCCTGAAACGGATTCGTCTCCGACAGCGCCATGTACATTCTGCTGCTCCAGCTGCGGTATTTGCGAAAAATCTCTATCACGTGATTTGTTACGGCAACGATATCCGCGTTCTCTATCGTAATCGTGTTGCGCCCGTGCCGCAGCACGACGTCGTCCCCCTCGCCGCAGATATAGACGTAATCCTCGGAGAGGGCGCTCCCTTGTGAAAACAGGCGAACGTCCTCGATGGTGCGCGCCCCGCCGTGTACCGAGATTTTGGGGCTGTATTCCGACAACTCGTCATATAGAATCCAAACACTCAGCTTCATAAGAGCTCCCCGCTTTCCTTGATACTAAAATACACTATATCATGTTTACCCGATTCTGCAAGAAAAAATATCCGTTGTACGTAATGTACAAAATTAGCGTAGTCAAATATGCGAATTGTTGGTTATAGTGACCTATCCCAATTGGGAAAAATGTGATATTTATATAGAGATTTGAAATTGCATTATCAATTAAAAAACAACAGGAGGAAAACAAAGAATGAAGAAAAACGTAAGAAGTCTGCTCGCCATACTGCTCGTCGCCGTTATGCTCATATCGGTGCTCGCGTCGTGCGGCAAGAAGGACGAAACCGCAGACCCCGGTACACCGGCGCAGCCCGGCGCATCGGCCACCCCTCCCCCCGCGGACAACGCGCCCCCGGCGCAGTCCGACGACAGGGAGCTGACGGTCATAATCTCCGGTGACTCAGGCTCGCTGCACCCCCACGCGGCGTCCGCGGCCTTCAACGACCCGATGCGCCATATTTACGACGCGCCGTTTGATCCCAAGCTCGACGGAACGCTCGAATGGCTGCTCGTGTCCGAGATGGACACAATCAGCGATATCCAATACACGCTGCACCTCCGCGAGGGCGTGACCTTCCAGAACGGCAACCCGTTCACGGCGGAGGATTTCGTGTTCTCCATGGAGCTCGCCCGCGACAACACGCAGTTCTTCCTCCAGGTGAAGGCTGTGGACTTTGAAAAGACGAACATCATCGACGACTACACGGTTGACCTCTGGCTCACGCAGTATGACGTCGGATGTTTCTCGAGCATGATGCTGTTGTACATGTTTGACAAGGAGTCCTACGACGAGGTCGCGCTTGCCGAGAAGCCGAACGGAACCGGCCCGTATGTCGTGGTCGAGTACGTCGCGAACAGTCACCTCACCGTGGAGCGCCGCGAGGACTACTGGGGCGGCCCGGCGCCCATAAAGAGGATAAACTTCCTCGTCATAAACGAGCAGTCGCAGAGGGTAAACGCGATTCTGACAGGCGACGCCGATTTCAGCGACATACCGATGAAGGACATTGAGTTTGTCGAGTCGCTCGGTACGCACACCATTAAAAAGGGCAATTTCGCGTCCTCGTACACCGCGTATCTGAATGTGACGCCAAGTGACAGCAACCCGCTCGGCACGCTTGAGGCGCGCAAGGCCGTGATGCACGCGATTGACCGTCAGGCGCTCGTGGACATGGTACTCAGCGGGCAGAGCACGCTTCCCGCGTGGCCGCTTTCGGAGGGCGCGTTGGACTTTGAGCCGCGTTTCGCGAATATGAGCGACGTGTACTCGACCGGCTATGACCCCGTGAAGGCAAAAGAGTACGCCGACCGGTCCGGACTTACCGGGAAATCGCTCAGGATTATCACGAACGGCGACGCCACGTTTGTCGCGATGGCGGAGGTCATACAGAGCAACCTCAAGGAAATCGGCGTGAATGCGGAGATCAAAAACTACGACGCGGCGACGTATTTCAGTCTGCTGATGGACGAGAGCAATTTCGAGATCGCGCTCTTCCTGCTGGCGAGCACGCCGAGCGTCGCAATTGATATGCTGGCGATGTATCCGCAGTTTATCCCGCTCGGCTGGAGCGGGCCCGAGCGCGACAGATACATAGAGATCGGAATGAAGGGCCTCGGAACCCCGGACGCGGCGGTGCGGAGCGATATACTGTACGAAATGCTCGGGATTTTCGACAACAACCACCCGTGGTTCGCGCTGGCGGAGGCCATCACGCCGAGCGCAATCTCAAATGAGATCGGCGGGGTCGAGTTCTATCTCGGCGGCAGCTTCCGCTGCTGGCACTGGTATTTTACGGATTAATACTCTTTCATAGCTGATTGCACACTATATGCCCGGAGCCGCTCCTCCGAGGAGAGGCTCCGGGCAGTCAAATTTAGAAAGACCAGCTATAAAAAGTCAATAGGGAAATGAGAAAAAACCAAGCAGTAGGAAAGGAGAGATGCGGCGTAAAAAGAGATTCTTGCAAACAAGGCAAAAAGCCTCTGCATTTTGGG
>JAISKU010000172.1 GCA_031261245.1 Oscillospiraceae bacterium
AAGATGTCTATCGCCGCCTTTGAGGCGTTGTAGGGCGAGTTCTCATGGTCGCGCGAGTTTGACACGCGCTGGCCGCCGACGGAGGAGATGTTGATTATCGAGCCGCCGAGCCCGCCGTCGCGCATTTTGGGCGCGAGCTCGTACACGACGTTCGCGGTGCCGTGCAGGTTCGTGTCGATTACGCGGTGCCACTCCTCAAGGCCGCGCTCACTGAGGAACGGGGTCGTCGTGGCGATGCCCGCGTTGTTCACGAGCACGTCGATATGGTCGTAGAATCCGTACACCTTTTCGGCGGCGGCGGCGACGGAGGCGTGGTCGGAGATGTCGCACGCGAAGCAGGCGTATCTGCCGCCGAGGCCCTTGAAGCTCTCGATGGCCTTTTCGCCGGAGTCGGCGTTGCGGCAGAGGACGACGACGTTTGCGCCGCTCTGCGCGAACGCCGTGGAGATGCCGAGCCCGATGCCGCGGTTTCCGCCTGTGACCACGACATTTTTGCCCTTTACGGAGAACGCGTCGGCCATTGAGCTGATAGGTGGTGTCTTTGTCATTTTTACGGCTTCCTTTCGTTTCATTAATATGCGGTAATTATACTCCGGATTCGCGCCGAGGTCAATAGCGGCCGATATCGCGGGCGGTCTGATACGCCGCCTGCGTCGCGGCCTGAATGTTTTTCGGCGATACGCAGTCGCCGATTTGATAAAATTCCGGCGCGCAGGACGACAGCGCGAGCGCCTCTGCCTCAAGCGGCGCGTAGCCCACGGCGCAGACGACCGTGTCGGCGGGGAGCATGTCGGCGGCGGGGGCTCCGTCGAAGCGCAGGCCGCGCTCCGTGATCTCGAGCGCCTTTGTGGAGGTGAGCACCGTCAGATTCGGCAGCTTGCCCAGCTCCTGCGCGAGCGCGACGCCGTGTACGACGTTTGCCCCGGCGTCAAGCTCCATGGGTTTGCTTATGCGTCCGGAGGTGGATTGCTCCTCCTGCGTCGCGAGGGTGGTGGAGGCCATCTCGACGACGGTGACGTCGCGCCCGGACTGCGCCAGGAATATGCCGAGCTCCAGTCCGACGAGGCCGCCGCCCATTATGCAGACCGTTTTCCCCGCTATCGAGGGGTCGGCGTACACGTCCTCGGCCATGACGGCCCTCTCGACGCCCGGTATGCGCGGGGTTACGGGGCGCGCGCCCAGCGCGGCGATTATGACGTCGGGGTTTATCTGCTCCGCGAGCTCCGGCGTGACGGCGGTGTTCAGGCGCAGGTCGATAGGCGCGCGGGAGATGAGAAGCGCCTGCTTTGAGAGGTATTTTTCGAGCTTGCTCTTGAACGGGACGTTCGTCTCGCACAGCAGCGCGCCGCCGAGCTTCGCGGATTTCTCGCACAGTATGACCTCGTGACCCATCTGCGCCGCCGTGAGCGCCGCCTGCATACCGCCGACGCCGCCGCCCGCGACGAGTACCTTTTTGCGTACTCTCGGCGGGGCGGCGTACAGCGCGTCGCGCTCCCGCCCGATGACGGGGTTCGTCGCGCAGTAGAAGATACCGCTCGCGGTGCTCGCCGAGAAGCAGGTGAAGCAGCGCAGACACTGGTTTATCTCGTCATCGCGGCCGAGGCGGGCCTTTATCGGAAAATCGGGGTCGGCGAGCGTCTGACGCCCGAGCGCGAGCACGTCCGCCTGTCCGGAGCGCAGCAGCTCCTCCATGTGCGCGGGGTCGGTGAGCGCGCCGACGGCCGCGACGGGCGTTTTTACGTGTCTTTTTATCTCGGCGGCGTATTTGACGTTCACGCCGTCGGGGAGGAAGAGCGTCGGGTGCGTTATCATGCTCGCCGCGTCGCTCTCATGGTGGCCGGCGGAGACGTGGATGAGATCGACGCGCCCGTCGAGCGCCTTGGCGATCTCGACGCCCGTGTCGATGTCGTAGCCGCCGGGGATATGCTCCGCGCCCGATATGCGCATCTCGATCGGCATCGCGGGGCCGACGGCGCGGCGCACCGCGTCCGTGACAGCGAGCGGGAAGCGCATACGGTTCTCAAGACTGCCGCCCCATCTGTCCGTGCGGCGGTTGGAGGACGGCGACATGAACTGCGCGAGCAGCCAGCCGTGTCCGCCGTGGATTGTGATCATGCCCGCGCCGCACTTTTTCGCGAACGCGGCGGCCCCGGCGTAGAGGTTGATGAGGCGCTCTATCCACTCCTCGTCCATCTCGCGCACGGGGACGCCGTCGCGCTCTGTGTCCGACACGCCGTAGATGAAGCCCTCGCGCTCCGCCATTATTCCGGCGTTGCCGCCGGCGTGGTTGAGCTCGACGGAGGCGACGGCGCCGTGGCGCGTGATCGCGTTTAGCGTCTTGGTGAGGCTGATTCGCCCCTTCACGTCGTCGCCGCGAAGCTGGAACGGGTGGCTGTGCCCGGCGCGTGAATCGACCATGAAGTCGCCGAGGCACACGGCGGCGAACCCGCCGAGCGCCTTGACCTCGTAGAACGCGGTCGCGTCGTCGTCGAGGAAGTTGCCCTCCGTGAGGCGGTACGTGTCCTGCGGCGAGGAGAAAATGCGGTTGCGGAAGAGCGTTTTGCCGAGGCGTATCGGCTCAAAAAGCCGCTCAAATTTTACTTTGCCCATATTATATCTTCTTTCTTGCAAATACTTGCAGAAAGTATATAATATGGGCAAACGAAAGTCAATCGAACAGAGGGAAAATAACTATGATAAAAGTAAGACAAAAACGCACGGACGAGGACACGTTCCTCAAAAAGCTGCGCCCGGAGGTGCTCGCGCCGTGGCCGGAGACGGGGGCGCAGTGCGACCTCGACGAGGCGGTCGCGTATCAGAAGAGCCTGCCGGACGGCAAAAACTTCACGAAGGCTTTGGCGAAATACCGCGCGGAGGGAAAGATCGGGCTGTTCCCGCGCTCCGGCGTGCCTGTGGTGGAGCGGGAGATCGAGCTGTTGCAGGGTCTCAACGAGGTCGGCGTGCGGCTTTTCCCGTTCACGACGGACTCCTACACGCGCAATCTGCGGCTGCGCGAGGCGCAGAGCGGGCTTGAGGAGAGCATAAAGACGGGGACGATGAAGCTCAACGGCTACCCGATTATCAATCACGGAGTAAAGACGACGCGGCGCGTTGTAGAATCGTGCGAGGGGGCGTTCGACCCGCGCAGCTCGCGCGTGGCGAACTCGTTCGTCGGCGAGGTCGCGTTCGCGTCGGGTATGACGGCGATGCCGAACAGCTTTTTCGGGTGGATAGGCGGCTACGACAAGCTCGCCACCGCCGAGGAGTGCATTGAGACGGCGCAGTACCTCGGGCGGCTGATAGGCTACTACGCCGACCGCGGCGTGATAATCTCCACGGACACGCACGGGTGGCTGCCGAACGGCGTGATTCCGATGTACGTCAACATCGCCACGCAGATAATCGAGGCGCTCATCTCCGCGGAGCAGGGCGTGAAGAGCATAGTGCCGCTGATGAATTTTCAGGGGAACCTCGCGCAGGACGTGGCGGAGATAAGAGCCGCCGAGGGGCTTTTCCGAAAGTACCTCGACAAGCTCGGGTACGCGGACACGGCGATACCGGGGATTATCGGCAACCAGTCCTCGCTTTTCGCGTTCCCGCAGGACGTGGGGAACGCGTACGGGTACATCAACTACGTTGCGATGGCGGCCGCGCTGTCGCCCGTTGACGCGTGCAGCGTCAAGACGGTGGACGAGGCGATAGGCGTGCCGAGCGTCGAGAGCCACATGCAGACGTACCGCTCCGCAAACTGGATTTTCAACGTCGTGCGGCAGCAGGGCATTGAGTTTGACAACGCGCAGGTCGCGGTGGAGCGGAGAATGTGCGAGCTGGCGGTTTCGGCGATAATCGACAAGGTGCTTGACATGGGGGACGGCGATCTCGCCGTCGGCGTGGTGCGGGCGCTTGAGGCGGGGGTGCTCGACTCGCCGTTCTCGATAAACGTGAATGTGCGCGATCTCTGCATGGGCGCGCGGGATTTGCAGGGGGCGTGCAGGTACATCGAGTACGGGAATTTGCCGATTCCGGACGAGGTGCGCAAGTATAACGATGAGAAGATACGCGAGCGCGAGGTCGCGGAGGGACGAAAGCTCGGCTACAGGACGAGCATTGCGGATTTCTGGACGCTCTCGCGAGGCGTGATTATCGACCCGCCGGAAAACCTCGCCGACGAGAATTCGGAGGACGTGCCGGCGGACATCGTCGCCGCGATAGGGAAGAATCCGCCGACGATAATCACGGGCACGGTCGGCGTTGACGCGCACGTGATAGGCACGAAGATAATCTCCAAAGTGCTGCGCGAGGCGGGCTTCAACGTCGTGGCGCTCGGCGCGCAAACGGCGCCGGAGGAGTTCATCAAGGCGGCGCAGGAGACGGACGCCGCGGCGGTGCTTATGACCTCGCTGTACGGCATGGCGGAGATGGATTTGCAGGGCTTCCGCGACAAGTGCGTGGAGGCGGGCGTCGGCGATATTCTGCTGTATATCGGCGGCAATCTCGGCGTGGGGAAGCACGAATTTTCCGACGACGAGGTGAAATTCAAAAAGCTCGGCTTTGACCGCGTGTACCCGCCGGACGCGGCCGTCGCGCCGTCGGTGATTAATTTGTACGAGGATTTGAGGGCGCGGGGGAGGCTGTAATGGGGGACGTGCGCGTCTTTATCGACTTCGGGAGCACGTTTACAAAGGCGGTCGCGTTCGATCCGGACGCGGAGACGCTTATAGCGCGGGTGCAGAGTCCGTCTACGGTAGATACGGACGTGACGGCAGGGCTGATGAGTGCGCTCGGGGAGCTGCGGCGGCTCGCGCCGATAGGGGAGGACGAGATAAAAAACGCCGTCGCGTGCTCCAGCGCGGCGGGCGGGCTGCGCCTCGTCGTAATCGGCCTCGTGCCGGACTACACGACGAAGGCGGGGTACCTCGCCGCGCTCGGCGCGGGCGCGAAGGTCGTCGGGTCGTTCTCCTATGAGCTGACGGGCGCGGAGGCGCGCGAGCTCGACGCGCTATCGCCCGACATCGTGCTGCTGACGGGCGGCACGGACGGCGGGAATAAGCGCACGATAGTGCACAACGCGGGAATGCTCGCGGCGTCCTCGGTGCGCAACGTGATAGTCGCGGGGAACAAGTCGGCGCGCGACGAGATTGAGGCGGCGTTTGAGGGGTCTGGGAAAAACGTCACATACTCCCCGAACGTCATGCCGGAGTTCGGGGAGCTCGAGCTCGACGCGGTGAACGAAAAAATCCGCGAGCTTTTCATCTCGCGGATAACGGACGCGAAGGGAATCTCAAAGGTTTCTGAGATAATAAGCGGGGTCGTGATGCCCACGCCGTCGGCGGTGCTCGAGGCCGCGAAGCTGATTGCAGACGGGGCGGGGGCGGAGCCGGGACTCGGTGAGCTAATGCTCGTGGACGTCGGCGGGGCGACGACGGACGTGTACTCCGTGGCGGCGGGCAATCCGCGCGACGGCGTTTATCTCATGGGTCTGCGCGAGCCGTACGCAAAGCGCACGGTCGAGGGCGACCTGGGGCTGTTCCACAACCTCGACACGCTCGCGCAGCTGACGGACGTGGACGGCGCGGCGCTAACGGCGTTGCGCGCGCGTTTTTCCGTGCCGGAGGGCGGGGAAATGACGCGGCAGCAGCTGGCGCTGTCGCGCGCGGCGGTGAAAACGGCCGTCACGCGGCACGTCGGGCATATCGAGTATCGCCGAACCGCGGACGGCGAGGTGCGGATACAGCGCGGCAAGGATTTGACCGCCGTAAAGCTCGTAATCGGCGCGGGCGGGCCCGTCGCGTTCTCGTCGGACGCGCGATACGTGCTCTCTGGCGCCGCGGACGGCGAGCCGGACACGCTTGCGCCGCGCGACCCGCGGTATGTGATTGATGAGAAGTATATTTTGTTCGCGATTGGGCTGCTGTCGCGCGATGAGCCGGAAAAGGCGCTGAGGATTGCGAAGAAGTATTTGCGGGGGGTGTAGGAAACGCCTATTTAGCCGCATTTCTCTTGGGCGGCTCCCTGACATCTGTCAAACCGATTAGATAATCAACGCTTACGTTGTGGAAAACCGCTATCGCGGCGAGCACGTGCGGTGGAATCATCCGCTCGCCCGTCTCGTAATAGGCGTATGTACGTTGGGGGACGTTTATCGCCCGACCCAGCTGCGACTGCGACAAATCGCTGTCCTCGCGCAGCGCGCGAATTCTTTCGTATTTCACGGTATCACCTCTCCGTGAAATACTATATTTCGGAACGTATTGTTCTATTGACAATTTGAACATTTTGTTCTAAAATATCGCCGAGGTGATACAAATGCCCGATTATCAAAAGATGTATTTACTTTTGTTTAATGAGCTCTATGACGTAATAGAGCATCTAAAAGAAGCTATGCTGAAAACGGAAGAATTATATATGGACGCGGAGGAACCGCTGCTAATCGTGCTTCCGGAGCATGATGAACTGCCGACGGAAACTAATGACGCAAAATGACTTAACCGTAGTTACGCTCACGCAAAGTGCTTTTTTTACCTCACAGTATCACAATCGTGATTCCGTTGTTGTGGCGCTCCAAGTCGCTGTCGCGGCGCAGGTCGTCGCACAGCAGAAACGCCGCGCGCGTCGCCTCGTCGAAGATTGAGAAATCCTCGCCCGTGATGACGTCGCGGATGAACCCCTTGCGCTTTTGCTCGCCGAGGTAGCGGCGCGTTTCGGTGCGGATTCTGCCGCCCTTGCCCGTTGAGCCGTAGCCGTGTATGAATTTGATCGCGGCGGCGCCGAGCTGCTTGCCGTTGCGGATGTTGTACGTGACGCGCTTGACCGCGACGTCGGCGGTGGGCATATCGGACTTGATATCGACTTCTTTGAGGAAGGGCGGAGATTTCATGCCTCGCCCTGACTAATCTTTCATTCTGAGCGAGACGGACAGCCCGAACAGCCCGCCGGGGATGAGCAGCAGCAGCGACCGCCAAAGCGGAGGCGTGAAGTACACGATTACATAGTAGCGCATACCGGTCAAAACAGCTGCGGCGAACACGACGCCGGCGATAGTCCAAAGGGTCTTGCTTTTCACGGAGGCGATCAGTACGGCGAGCACCAGCAGGCACGCGGCGGCGACGTGAATAAACGTCAGCACCAGTCCGAGACCTTTCATGTACGGCTTGAATTCCATGTAATACTGATAAATCCGCCACGCGTAATATGCGCTGCCCGCCAGCGCGAGAATGTGGGCGATAAATGCAACAATTGCTTTTAGGACACTTTTGTCTCTCATGGGTAACCCTCTCTTTTGATATTTTTATAGTATCTTGACAAATTAATTATAATCGTGTATTCTGCTTTTTGCAATGAAAATATTGCGCGAATACGGAGAGGTATCGAAGTGGTCATAACGGGGCTGACTCGAAATCAGTTTGGGGGAAACCTCACGTGGGTTCGAATCCCACCCTCTCCGCCAAAAACAGACAACCCTGTTTATTGAAAGTAAAAATAAACAGGGTTGTTTATTTTATGCCCAAAGACTCGATTATTCGAAAGCCGCCATGTAAACGTAAGAATATTTGCATTTATATGGCTGTTTGATTATAATACAAACATAGGGTTTATGGTCAAAGAATATATTTGATTTCATATGTGCCACAAAGTTATGATGACAAAGGAGAAAAATGAGCTGATATGGACAAATTTAAAGAAATTCCTGACAAAATGCAATGTCCTTGCGGGAGCGGTAAATTATACGAAAAATGCTGTAAGAAAAAGAATTTTAAGTTTGGATACAACGGTAAAGAAATTGTCAAGCAAATTCCGATACACGAAGAACTCATTCCTGTACTCGAAGAGACTCGAACACAGTTTACAGAATATTACGGCAGGGCACCCGGAAGCAAAGACTATGTAATGGCATTTGCTCCGATATATAATGATGACCTGCTTTTACAGACAATGTACTTGTTTCGGAAAATTGGATTTCCGGAAAATAAAATCTATGCGTATTACAAGAGTGATGGATTATTCCCCTGCGATCTTAATGTGGATTTGCTGCCGGAAACAGAAATTAAGGAATTTAGCTCCTTATGTAAGGAATATGACGACTGCATTAGTGGCGATGTTGAGGGCGACCAACACATAAACGCAATCAAATATGTTATGGCCTCCAATTCGTATATTGAAGAACAAGTGGATTATGTCGTAGAGTCAATCATATCGGCACTAAACGATTTTATACGCAGACACAGTGAAAATACGCCAATCTTAGAATATCAAATTGCCAATGAATTGGATTACTGTATTTTTTCTGCGCTAAAAACAGTAAAGACATTGCAAAGCGTTATTCACCTCAAAGAAAACCATCTGGCAGAGTGCATTTATGCATTGAGTCGGGGAATTTTCGAGAACTACATGTATATGTGTAATATCAACAGTGATCCTGCGCTATTCTATGACAAACTTTTACCGAAGGTCGATGAAGAGAATTACACTTTTGCTAAGCGTTCTGATGGGAAAATTGATTTTAGGAGTGTAATCAATAGACATACCGGTAAAAAAACATCTGTTAGGATTAGCATTAGCGACCTAAAAGAAAAACAACCCTACGATACTGATAGAGATTTATATGCTATTTTTTATCAAACGGCCTGTCAGTACGTGCACGTTGACATAATGAGCGCAAAAAGCTATTTTTCTGTGGCAAATCCATATGACGAAATTGACCGCTCGCTGATTGCGGCTCTTATTACTTTAATCTTAGCAGAACTGCTGTTGTTGCAAATCAGTCAAAATACAAATGTGCTGCAGCAATACAAAAATGACATACTATTTCTATGCGCTAATAATTTGAACAGTCGTCTTGCTGCTTGTCTAAAAATAGCAAATAATGATCCTGAGCACCAAAATGTGATATTGGAACTGCTGTTAAAACGTATGAAAGAGCAGTTCCCTGATTTAGATAATGCATAACAGCACTCGAAATAGATAAACAAGCAGGATTGGAGAAAAAACACGATGCCGAACACAAAACCAAAACGCAAGCCGTGGATAAAGAGTATTCAGAGCTGGTCGTGGATTATCACAATCGTCTGGATGACGATCGCGAATTTCTGACACCCGTTCGGGCTGTACGGCTTTGTGTGTATGTTCACGCCGATTATTCTCGCGCCCGCGGGGTACGGCAAGATGAGCTGCGCCCGTATCTGCCCGCGCGGGTCGTTCATCGCCGTCGTCACGAAGCGCGTTTCGCTTGGACTGAAACGCCCAAAAGTCACGTTTACACGCTGGTTTCACTGGCTGCTGTGGGGCGTGATGATGGGGACGTTCACCGTGCTGATGGTCTGGGCGATTCCGCAAGGCGTTTACATACTCGGCAACACGGTTCTGATATTCATGGAATCCGCGACAGGGCTTGCGCTGCTATGCGGAGTGCTGTTCACGCCGCGCGCGTGGTGCACGATCTGCCCGATGGGATTCACGTCGGGGAATTTGGCGAAGCTTGTTTCGGGGAGGTAAACAAGATGTGGAAATGCCCGAAGTGCAACCGCGAGTTTGACTACGAGCCGCCGCACCATTTTTGCGATAACGGCGCGGCGACGATTGACGAATACATAGCGGGGCAGGAGGAGGAGCTTCGGCCGCGACTGCGCGAGGTGTACGCCGCGCTGAAAGCCGCGCTGCCCGACGCAAAGGAGAAAATCAGCTACCGTATGCCGACATTCTGGCAGGGGAGGAGCATTATCCATTTCGCGGCTTTTGCGAAATGGATAGGACTGTTCCCCGGCGGCGAAGCGACTGCGGTTTTTGCCGACAAACTGGAGGATTTTCACACGACAAAAGGCGGCATACGGCTTCCGCACAACAAGCCGCTACCGCTTGAGCTGATAACCGAAATCGCGCAGTGGTGCGGGAGGAAGAACGCGAAGTAATCTCACAATATTTCAAAGTGATTCTTCCTGTAATCAATTACACCCTCGGATTTGAGCTTGCTCATCTCCGCCGAGAGCGCGCTGCGCTCCACCGACAGGTAATCCGCGAGCTCCTGCCGGTTGTAGGGAATGTCGAAGCTCCCGCTGCTCTCCTGCCTCGCCTGTTCCGTGAGGTAGGAGAGCAGCTTTTCTTTTGTCGTCCGCTTTGTGAT
>JAISKU010000101.1 GCA_031261245.1 Oscillospiraceae bacterium
GGAGCGCATCGACGTGGACGCCGACGGCAAAATCAGCGGGTTGTTCTAAAAATGCGCGCCCGGAAGCTCGCGGTACTTCTCGCCGCGCTCGCGGTTCTCGCGCTCTCCGCGTGCGTTGATGACGACGTGCAGCCCACGCCGACGCCGACCCCGACGCCGACGGTCACGCCAACCCCAACGCCGACGCCGAAGCCGACGCCCGAGCCGACGATTCCTCCCCCCGCGCCCGAAAAGCCGGTCATCTACCTCTACCCGACCGCGCCGACGGAGGTCACCGTGAAGCTCGACTTCGCCGGGACGCTCGGCACGACGTACCCCGCGTATGACGGCGGCTGGCGCGTCACGGCGCACCCCGACGGCACGCTTGTCGCCGCCGACGGCAGCGAGTATTCGTATCTCTTCTGGGACGGCGTCGGCGGCGCGGAGTACGACTTCGACAGCGGATTCGTCGTCGCGGGGGCTGACACTGCGGAGTTCCTGCGCGAGAAGCTCGCGTATCTCGGGCTGACCCCGCGCGAGTACAACGAGTTCATCGTCTACTGGCTGCCGCAAATGGAACAAAACGCGTACAACCTCATCGCCTTCCAGGGCGCGGCGTACACTGACAGCGCGCGGCTCGACGTCTCACCGGAGCCCGACAGCGTTCTGCGCGTCTTTATGGCGTACAAGCCGCTCGAGAGCGCGATTGACGTGCCGGAGCAGACACTCGTCCCGTTCACCCGCGCGGGCTTCACCGTCGTCGAATGGGGCGGCGCGTCGGTAAAATAACGGATTATTCAAAAAACAATACGTAGGGGCGCGCATTGCGCGTCCGCGGGCGGCCAATGGCCGCCCCTACAAGGAGAAACCACAATGTCATTCATCAACCTTCCCCTCACCGAATTCACTGAAATCCTCGCCTCCAAGGCCGCCGTACCCGGCGGCGGCGGGGCCTCCGCGCTCGTCGGGGCAATCGGAACGGCGCTCGGCAACATGGTCGGGAGCCTCACCGTCGGCAAGAAGAAGTACGCCGACGTCGAGGCGGACATTCTCGCGCTTCAGGCAAAGGCGACCGCCCTGCAAAAGGAGCTGCTGTACCTCGTGGATCAGGACGCCGTGGTGTTTGAGCCGCTCAGCCGCGCCTACGGCATCCCCAAGGACGACCCGACGCGCGAGGCGGTCATGGAGGACGCGCTGAAGCTCGCGTGCTCCGTGCCGATGGACATCATGCGCGCGTGCGCCGGGGCAATCGACGTGATAGAGGAATTCGCCGCGAAGGGCAGCGCGCTCGCGCTCTCCGACGCCGGCGTCGGGGCCGCGTTCACGGGTGCGGCGCTCAAGGGCGCGAGCCTTAACGTGTTCATCAACACAAAATCCATGGCGGACAGGGACTACGCCTCGGCGCTTGAAAAAGAGGCCGACGCGCTTCTGGCAAAATACACGGCGAAGTCGGACGCGATCTACGCCTCCGTCGTCGCAAAATTGAGGTAGCCCCCTCTGTCGCCTGCGGCGACGTCTCCCCCGACGGGCGGGGGCGATAGAAAGGAATGGTTTTATGGCTGAATTATTAAAAGGCAAGGACGTAGCCGACGCGCTGACCGCGAAGCTCGCGGCCGACGTCGCGCAGCTGCGCGAAAAGGGCGTCACACCGATGCTCGCAATCCTGCGCGTGGGAGAGCGCCCCGACGATCTGTCCTATGAGCGCGGCGCGATCAAGCGCGCGGAGGCCGTCGGCATCGGCGTCAAGGGCGTCACGCTCCCCGCCGACGTCACGCAGGAGGAGCTCGTGAACAACGTCCTCTCGCTCAACAGGAACTCGTCTATCCACGGCGTGCTGATGTTCAGCCCGCTGCCCAAGCACCTCGACGAAAAGGCCGTGCGCGCCGCGCTCGCCCCCGAAAAGGACGTGGACTGCCTCACGGAGGGCAGCCTCGGCGCGGTATTCACCGGCAGCGGTCGCGGCTTCGCGCCCTGCACCGCGCAGGCGTGTATTGAGATTCTTGACCACTACGGCGTCGACGTCACGGGCAAGCGCGCCGTCGTCGTCGGCCGCAGTCTCGTCATCGGCAAGCCCGTCGCGCAGCTTCTCATCGCGAAAAACGCGACGGTCACGACCTGCCACACAAAGACCGTGGACATGCCAAGCGTCACGCGCGGCGCGGAGATACTCATCGTCGCCGCCGGCAAGGCCGGCGCGGTCACGGCGGAGTACGTCTCGCCCGGACAGGTCGTCATCGACGTGGGCATCAACGTAAACGCGGAGGGCAAGCTCTGCGGCGACGTGGACTTCGCGGCCGTGGAGCCTATCGTCGGCGCAATCACCCCCGTACCCGGCGGCGTGGGCAGCGTCACGACGTGCGTGCTGATAAAACACGTCGTCGAAGCGGCTACGGCATCGACGTCACCGGCAAGCGCGCCGTCGTCGTCGGCCGCAGCCTCGTCATCGGCAAGCCCGTCGCGCAGCTGCTAATCGCGAAAAACGCGACGGTCACAACCTGCCACACAAAGACCGTGGACATGCCGGGCGTCACGCGCGGCGCGGAGATACTCATCGTCGCCGCCGGCAAGGCCGGCGCGGTGACGGCGGAGTACGTCTCGCCCGGACAGGTCGTCATCGACGTGGGCATCAACGTAAACGCGGAGGGCAAGCTCTGCGGCGACGTGGACTTTGCGGCCGTGGAGCCGATCGTCGGCGCGATCACCCCCGTACCCGGCGGCGTGGGCAGCGTCACGACGTGCGTCTTGATAAAACACGTCGTCGAAGCGGCAAAAAAAGCGACATAAATTTTGTAAAATATTTTTGTAAAATAATCTTGTAATAAAGGAGACCTTGTGTTATGATAGTTATCGCAGAAAAGTTAAACGGCTCCATCCCCAGCTGCGCCAAGGCGATTGCCGCCAAGGACGACGCGTATCTGAAGGACATCGCGGTCAAGGAGGCCAACGCGAACGCGACGTTTATTGACGCGTGCGCGTCCGTCAAGGACGGAGAGCTGGAGACGCTCAAGTGGATGATCGACGCGATCCAGTCCGTCACAGACACCCCGATCTCCGTGGACTCCCCGGACGTCAACGTGTGCATCGAGGCGATGAAGTACGTCGCGTCCAAGGGGGGCAAGCCCGGCCTGTTCAACTCCGTGTCGGGAGAGGGCAACAAAATCGAAGTCGCGTTCCCGATTCTCGCCTCTGACGAGTATAAGAAGTGGGACGTCATGGCGCTCCTGTGCGACGACACGGGCATCCCCAAGACGGCCGCCGACCGCATCCGCGTGTTCGACGCGGTAATGGCAAAGGCCGCCGAGTACGGCATCACGGAGAGCCGCATCCACATCGACCCGCTGATTGAGATGCTCTGCACAACAGACGACGGCGAGGGTATCAGCATGGTGCTCGAGGTCATGAACCACATCAAGACGACGCACCCCAAGGTGCACATCTCGGGCGCAATTTCAAACATAAGCTTCAATCTCCCGGCGCGCAAGCTCGTGAACCAGGCGTTCGCGGTGCTCGCGATCAACGCCGGCATGGACTCGGGCGTGCTCGACCCGCTCTCGCAGGACCTCATGGGCGTCATCTACGCCGCCGAGGCGATGATCGGCCTCGACGACTTCTGCGCCGAGTACACCTCCGCCTACCGCGAGGGCATCTTCGGCCAAAAGAAGTAGGGGGCGGCGTCCTCGACGCCCCGCGTAACCCGTCCTCGACGCCCCGAGGGGTATCCTCGACGCCCCGCGTAATTCACCCCAAACCTAAGCGCTTCGTGCGCCGGTTATAGAAACATAAATAAAAAAACAGGAGGAACATCAAATGTCCACAATCGCAGATGTAGCAGCGGCCGTAGAGAACGGCAAGGTCAAACTCATCGAGGGTATCACGCAGGAGGCGCTTGACGCAGGCATCGACCCGAACGCCATCCTCAACGAGGGCATGATAGGCGCCATGAGCGTCGTCGGCGCGAAGTTCCAGGCGAACGAGATCTTCGTTCCGGAAATGCTCGTCGCGGCAAAGACAATGAAAAAGGGCGTCGAAGTCCTCAAGCCGCACCTCGCGGGCGACTCCGTCGGCAAGAACGGCAAATTCATCATCGGCACAGTCGCGGGCGACCTGCACGACATCGGCAAGAACCTCGTCGCGCTCATGATCGAGTCCGCGGGCTTTGAAGTCATTGACCTCGGCGTCGATGTCCCGGCAGAGAAGTTTGTCGAGGCGATCAAGGCCAACCCCGACTGTAAAGTTGTCGGCGCCTCCGCGCTTCTGACGACGACGATGGACTCCCTGAAGAACACCGTCAAGACGATGATCGACGCCGGCGTGAAGTCGCAGGTCAAGATCATGGTCGGCGGCGCACCGATCACGCAGGCGTTCGCCGATGAGATCGGCGCGGACGCGTACACACCCGACGCCGGCGCTGCCGCCGTCAAGGCCGTGGAACTTCTCGGCTAATCGCAAACATTTCAAAATCCCCCCGCCGCACGGCGGGGGGATTTTTATTAAGGAGAGATAAAAATGGGCGACAAAATCAAGGTGGCCGCGTCGTACAGCGGCGGCAAGGACAGCGCGCTCGCGCTCTACCGCGCGATAAACGCCGGACACGCGCCCGTCTGCCTGCTCACCACGTACAACGAGGCCGCCGGCCGCTCGTGGTTCCACGGAGTCCCGCGCGAGGTGCTCGAAAAGGTGTCCGAGGCCCTCAAAATCCCGCTCGAGCTGTTCAAAACCGGCGCCGGCGACGACTATGAGCGCGATTTCAAGGCCGCGCTCGCCCGCGCAAAGGCGGAGCGCGGCGCGCAGGGCTGCGTTTTCGGCGACATCGACCTCCAGACCCACTACGACCGTTGCGCCTCGTGGTGCGCGCAGACGCAGCTCGAGAGCCTCTTCCCGCTGTGGAACGGCGACCGCGCCGCGCTCGTCTACGAGCTCATCGACGCCGGATTCAAGGCCGTCATCACCATCGTGAACACGCAGCAGCTCGGAGAGCGCTTCCTCGGCAAAACGCTCACGCGTGAGCTCGCGGCGGAGATCGCCGCCGAGGGCGCGGACGTCTGCGGTGAGAACGGGGAGTACCACACGTTCGTGTACGACGGCCCGATATTCGCCTCGCCCGTCGCCGTCTCGTTCGGCGACACTCTCCGCAGCGGCGAGTACTCAATCCTCCCCGTGACCCTCGCGTAGACGCAAAAAAACTCCCCGCCGTCGGCGGGGAGTTTTTTGTATCCGGTTAGAAGCTTATGCGTTTTGCCCCGACCCAGTGGTTTATGTAGTACGTGCTGTCGGTGCGGCTCACGATGACGCCGACCTTGGAGCCGGACGCGTGCACAAACTCGTTGTCGCCCATGTAGATTCCCACGTGCGTCACGCTCGCGCCGCCGTTCGAGGAGAAGAAGAGCAGATCGCCCGGCGCAAGCTCGCTCTTGGAGACGGACACGCCGTCATTCTTGTACTGTCCGGCGGAGTTGCGGGTCAGCGTCACGCCGAAATTCTTGAACACGTAGCTCGAGAAGCCGGAGCAGTCGAAGCCCGTCTTGGGGGAGGAGCCGCCGTACACGTAGTTGTAGCCGACGTAGCCGAGCGCGAAATCCACGAGCGCGTTGCCGGTGGAGGAGGGCGCCGGAGCGCCGCCCGACCTTGTCGCCGCCGTCGCGGAGGACGATTTCGCTGACGCCGCCGCCGCGGAGCTGTAGCCCGCGGTGATCTTCATCAGATCGGAGCGTATATACCCCGTGTCGCCGTCGTACTTGACCTTATACCAGCCGTCGTTTATCCCGATGACCGCCAGCGAGGCGTTCGTGTCGAACGTGTGAAGCACTCTTGAGTCCGTCGTCGGCGAGGTGCGCATGAGCACCGCCTCGGCGGAGACAGTTCCCGTCGCCGAGAAATTTTCGGCCGACAGAACATCTTTGAAATACTCGGTCTTTGCGTAGCCGACCGTGCCGTTGTAGTTTATGTAATACCACTCTGAATTAACTCTCTCGAGTATCACGACTATGGAGTTGTCGCCGATCGTGGTCACTATCTCGTAGCTCAGTCCCGGGCCGCCCCTGATATTCAGCAGGGAGGCGTCCACCGTGGCCGCGCCGTACGCCGTGCTTCCGGCGGAGGCCGACGCGCCGAGCGCCGTTGCCGCGAGCACCGCGACGATTGCAATCGTCCCGAGCAGTTTAATCAGTTTTTTCATCACTACCTCAGCTTTCCCGACAGCGCCCGCTCGAGCCACACTGCGGCGAGGTCAATCGCCTCGTAGAACCCGGGCTTCTCGGCCTGCTTCACGACGCGCTCCCGGGATTTCAGATCGGGATCCGTCAGCTGAAGCTGCACGGAGACGCGCGTGGGAACCTCTAAATCGTCCTTCTTCTCCGTGTCCGTAATCTGTAACATTATGATGTATTTATCGGACATGCTTCCGTAATATATTAAGTTGTCGCGCCGGCGCAGGGGACGCCCCTTGTACTCAAGCGCAAGCTTTGTTTCCGTTGTCGCCGCCATTGGATACCTCCATCTGGTTTGTAACGGAATTGTAACACATTGTTTCCCGTCTGTCAACACAAACTTTCGCCTCTGAGCAGATTTTAGTTATAAGTAACAAATTTCCCGCATATTGTGTTACGGACAGGCTGCGCCACGCCCGATATTGCGGTCGCGCCCTGCCGACGCCTGTCGAAATGACGAAACACGCGAAAAAAGCCCCGCCCGAAAAACCCGGGCGGAGCTTTTTTATAAGCCTACTTCTTCGCCTCAAGCAGCTCCGCGAGCTCCGCGACGGCGTCCGGATTCCCGCACCGCGACTTCACGTCGTCGAACGTGTTGTACACGCCCGCCTCATGCCACGCCTTCAGCGTCGCGTCGTCATAGCCCAGCCCGCGCAGAATCTCCTCGCTGTGCTCGCCGAGCAGCGGAGCCTTCCCGTAGGGGAGCTTATCCGACCCGTCGAGGAATATCGGCTGCCGCACCATCGCGCGCTTGCCCGTGGGATAATCAACGGCCTCAAACGCCTCGATAGCCCACGCCTGCTTGTCCTCCAGAACCTCCTCCCACACCGCCGCGACCGCGAACGGCACGTCGGCTGCGGTGAGTATCTCCGCCCACTCGGCGGCCGTCTTTTTCGCAATCGCCTCCTCGAGAATCGCGATGAACTCGCCGTGCAGCTCGTTCTTCGTGATGCTCGCCATCGTGTAGCGCTCGTCGCCCACAAGATCCTCGCGCCCGATGAGGGGCATGAACTTCGGATAGAAGATGTCAAACGGCGGCATGGAGAGCTGAATGAACTTCCCGTCCGACGACTTGTATGTATTGTTGAACGGATTCTCCGCCACCTTGCGCGAAATCGGGTACGATTTGCCCAGACCCTTGTACTGCGCCGCCTGAATCGCTATCGACTGCGCGAAAATCGCGGAGTGCAGCAGGTTGACGCTCACCTTGTCGCCCACGCCCGTCGTCTGCGCCTTGTGCAGCGCGACCATGCAGCCTGCGGCGAGGTTCATGCCCGCCGTGTGGTCGCCGATTCCGGGAATCAGGTTGTTCGGCTCGCTGCCCGCCTGATACAGGGTGCCGAGCATTCCGCCACGCGCCCAGAACGACGTGAAATCATACCCCGGAAGGTCCTTGTCCGGCCCCGTCTCGCCGTAACCCGTCAGCGACCCGTAGACGAGCTTCGGGAACTGCCCCTTCAGCGCCTCGTAGTCGAGCCCGAGCTTCTCGAGGGCCTGCGGCCTCCAGTTTGTCAAAAATACGTCCGCGTCAGCCAGCAGCTTGAACAGAACCTCCTTGCCCTCCGGCGCTTTCAGGTTCAGGATAAGGCCCTTTTTGTGCGCGTTCTCCAGATCGAACGTCGTGTTCTCATACGGGGAGCCGAGCCGCCCCTCGGAGACGCCGTTGAACCGCACGTTGTCGCCGGACTTCGGCTCGACCTTGATTACCTCCGCGCCGAACTCGGCGAAGAAGCGCGCCGTGGCCGGAACCGCGATGAACGTGGACATCTCGATTACCTTTACGCCCTCAAGTGGTTTGTTTACACTCATTTTATCATCTACCTCCAAAGTTTTGTGTTTTCGGAATTTTGAGAAGAGAAACCCGAATTTCAAAGAAGCTTTTTCAGCTCCTGTAGCTCGGCCAACTTCCGGTACTCACGGTTCCATGCCTTCGATTTTCTGCGATAACTGCGCCAGACTGATTGATTGCCGGGTACGAATTCAGTTCCCGCGTTGACGCCGCAGTGCGTGCAGGAGACGTCGGCGTCGGGGCAATCGTACGCGGGGCAGTCTCCCGGGGAATATCCGTAGTCGTAGGTTTCGTATCTTCCGCCGCGCTCGGGTTCGGACGGCGCTTCCGGTCTTTGCGGAATCACCTTGTCGATGCCCGCCGGCCAGCCCTTGGCGGCGTACCTTTGCGCTTTAGCGAGCCTTTTCTCCGGCGTTTCCCGTCTGCGTTTCAGCGCTCCGACTAAATTCCCTCCAATCGCGAGCAGAACCAGTATAACGACAACTGCGATTACTATTTTGAAGAACATTAACAACACACCTCCCCGCAAGCACTGACATCCTGTCGCCTATTGTAACACGCCCCGCGCGTCAATTTCAACTGTTTATATGAAATTTGTCATCTCGCGCGGCTCGTTCGTCACAATCGGGCCCGCGCCCGCCGCGATGGACTTCAGCAGCCACGCCATGTTAGTCCCCAGCGTCCGCATCGTCTGAAGCCCCTCCTTGTCCTGCCGCACGTCGTCGGGCGTGAACCCGTGCACGCTGTTCCAGTACTGCGACGTGACGAGAGGCATCTGCAAAATCGTAAA
>JAISKU010000131.1 GCA_031261245.1 Oscillospiraceae bacterium
TTTTTTTCGCTCATTTGTTCTACCTCCAAAAGCGTTATTTTGTCGATCCCGTGCCGGGAGTTTATTACTGTCGATATTTTATCATTTTTCCGCGCGCATTTCAACTCTTTTTTGGAAAAACCCGCCCCTACATTTGTTAGCTTTTGTTCATTTTTCTGGTAGATTTTCAGTAGTTTTTGTATTTTTATACGAATAGTTAGGACTAAAACAACGTCAGCTGGCTCGTCTCCGCCATGTCCCCGAACGCGCCGAGCGCCTTCATCGCCTCGATGTGCGCGGAGGACACTTTCGGGCACTGCGTCGAGAACTCCTCGACCGAGATGAAGCGCTTGCCCTGCCGGCTGCGCTCGATATCGCGCGCGGCAGTCTCGCCGAGCCCCGCGACAGCCACGAACGGCGGGCGAAGCGCGTCGTCGCCGACGATCTCAAACCTCACCGCGTCCGACGCGTACACGTCCACCCCGAGGAACCTGAACCCGCGCGTGTAGAACTCGTGGCACGCCTCAAGCGTCGTCAGCACGCCGTCCTCCTTCGCGGTGCGCTCCCTGTCCGGCATGGCGACAAGCTCGCGGATTTTCGCCCGCACCTTGTCGTCGCCGAGCGTCATGTACGTCGCGTCGAAGTGGTCCTTCTGACTGCGCCGGTAGAAGTACGCGGAGTAGAACGCCAGCGGCCGATGCACCTTGAACCACGCAATCCGGAACGCCATCATCACATACGCGACGGCGTGCGCCTTGGGAAACAGGTACTGTATCTTCCTGCACGACTCGATGTACCAGTCCGGCACGCCGAGCTGCGTCATCTCCTCCTCTATCCCGTCCGGCCACCTCTTGCCCTTGTGGAGGTTGCCCTTTCGCACCGCCTCCATCATCGCGAACGCGCGATGCTCGTCCATGCCCATTTTTATGAGGTAGAGCATTATGTCGTCGCGGCAGCCTATCGTCTCCGAGATGTCCGCCACCTTATTTATGATGATATCCCGCGTGTTCCCCGCCCACACGTCCGTCCCGTGCGAGAAGCCGGACAGCCGCACGAGCGTGTCGAAATTTTTCGGCATCGTGTCTGTCAGCATCTGCCGCGTGAACCCCGTGCCGAACTCCGGTATCCCGATGGAGCCCGTTTTTCCGATTATCTTGTCGCCCGCCGGGGTGCCGAGCGGCCTCGGCGATGAGAACAGCAGCATCGTCTCCGGGTCGTCAAGCGGAATGTCCGTCGCCTTTATCCCCGTCAGATCCTCGAGCATTTTTATCATCGTCGGGTCGTCGTGGCCGAGCTCGTCGAGCTTGAGCAGGTTGTCCTCCATGCAGTGGTACTCGAAGTGCGTCGTGATTATGTCGCTCTCATCGTCGTCCGCGGGGCGCTGCGCCGGGCAGAAATCCGTTATCTCCATGCCCTGCGGAATCACGACAAGCCCGCCCGGGTGCTGTCCCGTCGTGCGCTTCACGCCGACGCAGCCCTGCGCGAGGCGGTTCTCCTCCGCGCGCGTCACCGTCCTGTCCACGGCCTCGAGGTACTTCTTCACGTACCCGAACGCCGTTTTCTCCGCAATCGTGCCTATCGTCCCCGCGCGGAACACGTACTCGGAGCCGAAAAGCTCGTTCGTGAACCTGTGCGCCTCCGCCTGGTACTCTCCGGAGAAATTGAGGTCAATATCCGGCACCTTGTCGCCGCCGAAGCCGAGGAACGTCTCAAACGGGATATCGAACCCCTCTTTTTTGTACGCCGTGCCGCACTCGGGGCAAACTCCGTCCGGCATGTCCGGCCCGCAGCCATACTCCCGCCCGCTCTCAAAGTCCGCGTGTCCGCACCCGGGGCAGCGGTAGTGCGGCGCGAGGGCGTTGACCTCCGTTATCCCCGCGAGGTACGCGACAAAGGACGACCCCACGCTCCCGCGTGAGCCGACGAGGTACCCGTGGTCGAGCGAGTCCTTCACAAGCCGTTGCGCCGTGATGTAAATCACGTCGTAGTTGCGCTCTAAAATGTCGTGCAGCTCCGTCTCGACGCGCTCCGTGATAATCTCCGGCGGCTTTTCGCCGTACAGCTCACGCAGGCGGGAGTAGACGAGCGTTTTGAGGTTCTCCGCGCTGTTCTCGATCTTCGGCGCGAAGAGCTGCTTCTCCGGCGGAAGCGGCCGCACATCGCCTATCATGTCGGCAATCGCCCGCGTGTTCGTCACGACGACCTCGTAGGCCGTCTCCTCCCCGAGATAGTCGAACTCCTCAAGCATCTCCTCCGTCGTGCGGAAATACAGCGGCAGCGGGTCGAGCGCGTTGTCATAGTTCTTCGCGTTCAGCAGCACTTTTCTGTAAATCTCGTCCTCCGGCTCGAGGAAATGCACGTCGCCGGTCGCCGCGACCGGCTTGCCCGTCTCGCGGCCGAGCTCCACGATGCGCCTGTTGAAATCGCGCAGCTGCTCCTCGCTCCTCGCGCGCGCCTTCGCGCCCTTCAGCATGAAGAAATTGTTCGAGATCGGCTGTATCTCAAGATAGTCGTAAAACGCCGCAAGCCTGTGCTGGTCGTACCTGCTCCCGCGCTCCACCGCGTTGAAAATCTCCCCCGCCTCGCACGCGGAGCCGATCAGCAGCCCCTCCCTGTACTTTTGCAAGAGGCTCTTCGGTATTATCGGGTTGCGCGAAAAATGCTCCAGATGGCTCTCGGTGACGAGCCTGTACAGATTCTTCAGCCCGCCCTGATCCTTCGCGAATATTATGATGTGGTTCGTGCGCTGGCGGTACTTCGCCGGCGCCGCGGCGACGAGCGCGTTTATCCCCGCGGCATCGAGCGCGCCGCGCTCCGTGAGCATTTTCGCGAACGCCGCCATGATGAGGCCCGTCGCCTTCGCGTCGTCAAGCGCGTTGTGGTGCGTGAATTTCGGGATTTTAAGCGCCTCCGCCACCGTCGGGAGCTTGTGGTTGTACAGCTCCGGGAAAAGCGCCCGCGCGAGGGCGAGCGTGTCAAGGCACGACGGCTCAAATTCAATCCCCGCCCGAAAACACGCCTCATAAATAAACCCTATGTCAAACGAGGCGTTGTGCGCCGCCATCGTCCTGTTTCCCGCGTAATCGAGGAACGCCCGCACGGCCTCGTCCATGCCCGGCGCGTCGCGAACCGTCTCGTCCGTAATCCCCGTAAGCTCCGTTATGTTCTTCGGTATCGGTATCCCGGGGTTGCAGTACGTGTGAAACTCGCTTACCGCCTCTCCCCCGCGCATTGTGACGGCCGCGATCTCCGTTATCCCGTCGGAAAAGGAGCTCAGTCCCGTCGTCTCGATGTCGAACACGACTATCTCGTCGCCGAGTCCGCCCCGTAGCTGCCCGAACACGGCCGGCCGCGCGGCCGCGTCGTTCACATAGTACCCCTCAAGCCCGTACAGCACCTTAATGCCGCCGCCCGCCGCGTGGTACGCGTCCGGAAAGCTCTGCACAACGCCGTGATCCGTTATCGCTATGGCGGGGTGTCCCCACTCCTTTGCGCGCTTAATCACCGCCTCCGTGTCCGTAAGCGCGTCCATCGCCGACATCTTCGTGTGCAGGTGGAGCTCCACGCGCTTTTCCGGCGCGTTATCGCTCCGCGCGTCGGGCGAGGGCGTCACCGCGATGTTCGCGGGGTCGAGCACCGTGTCGTTGTTCTCATATCTGTCGCGTATCAGATGCCCGGAGACGAGCAGGTGCATACCCTTTCTTACGCTGTCAACAATGCGCTGCGCGTCCGCGTCGCGCATGTATTTCGTCACGCGGATCGAGCCCGTGTTGTCCGTCATGTCAAATTTCAAAACCCACGCGTTCCCCTTGACGGCGTGGCTGCTCACGTCAAACACCTCGCCCTCGACGGTCACACTGCCGAGCAGGAGGTCAATCTCCTCCATCGCCGTCACGCTGCCCAAGGGCACGCGCCCGAGGATGACGAGCGCCTCCCGCTTCTTCGGCGGGCTTGTCCTATGCTCCTGAATCCGCGTGTCAATCAGCCCGTCCACCGCGATCGCCACATAGCGGAAGCCGAGCTTGCGGCACATTCTCTCCTGCGCGTCCGCGAGCTCCTCCGGCGTCGAATCCTCCGCGAAGTCCAACACTATGGCAATCCCCGTCTTTGCGCGGTCAACGACGACGGACGTTATGCGCGCGGAGGAAAATGGGCGCGGAAGTCCCGCGCCCTCAAGCTCCGGAAATGCCTCATAGAACGGGATTTTGTTCAATGCTGACCCCCGCCCCAGTCAAGTCCGGCGTCGCTCGTAGAGCTGCCGCACGGATCC
>JAISKU010000011.1 GCA_031261245.1 Oscillospiraceae bacterium
AAAATCCGCTCCGCGAGCGCGTCGTCGATGTTGATGTTCGGATACACCGCTATGCTGTCGCCGGAGTGTATGCCCGTGCGCTCGATGTGCTCCATAATCCCGGGAATCAGCACGTCCTCGCCGTCGCATATCGCGTCCACCTCGATCTCGCGCCCGGACAGATACTTGTCTATCAGCACCGGATTGTCCTGCTTGTGCCGCAGGATTATCTCCATGTACTCGCGCACGTCCGCTTCTCCCCACGCGATTATCATGTTCTGCCCGCCGAGCACGTAGCTCGGCCGCAGCAGCACCGGATACCCCAACCAATTCGCGGCGTCCAGCGCCTCCTCCTCCGTCATGACGGAGCGCCCCGCGGGACGCTTTAGCCCCAGCTCCTCCAGAAGCCCGTCAAAGCGGCTCCTGTCCTCGCACGCGTCTATCGTGTCCGCCGACGTGCCGAGGATTTTCACGCCGCGCTTATCGAGCGCCGGCGCGAGCTTGATTGCCGTCCCGCCGCCGAACGCGACTATCACGCCCACCGGCTTCTCGACCTCCACGACGCGCATCACGTCCTCGACGGTAAGCGGCTCAAAGTACAGCCTGTCCGCAGTGTCGAAGTCCGTCGAGACCGTCTCCGGGTTGTTGTTGATTATCACGACCTCGTAGCCCATGTCCTTCAGCGTCCAGCAGCAGTGTACGCACGCGTAGTCGAACTCTATCCCCTGTCCTATGCGTATCGGCCCGGAGCCGAGCACAATCACGCGCGGCTTCGTCGATTTCGCGACCTCGAGCGCCGCCTCGTCGTCGTCGCCGTTCGGAATCGAGTAAAAGTACGGCGTCTCCGCTGAGAACTCCCCGCCGCACGTGTCCACCATCTTGTAAACCGGCGACTTCTCCTCAATCGGCCGCTCGCGTATGTTCACGAGCTTGTGGAGGAACCAGCGGTCAATCCGCGTTATCTCAAAAATCTCGTCCACCGTCACGCCGCGTTTAAGCGCCTCATAGACGTAGAAAAGCCGCTCATCCGTCACCTTTTTCAGCGCCGCCAGAACCTCCGCGTCGGACTTCTCCGCGAGAACCGGCATGTCGAGGTCCTTTTGCGAGATCTCCGCGCCCCGCACGGCCTTCAGCAGCGCCGTCTCGAACGTGTCGGCTATCGCCATCACCTCGCCGGTGGCCTTCATCTGCGTCCCGAGGTCGCGCTTCGCGTACACGAACTTGTCAAACGGCCACTTCGGGAACTTCACGGCAACGTAGTCGAGCGTCGGCTCAAACGCCGCGAACGTCTTGCCCGTCACCGCGTTCGGAATCTCGTCGAGCGTGTAGCCTATCGCTATCTTCGTCGCGACCTTCGCTATCGGATACCCCGTCGCCTTCGACGCGAGCGCGGAACTACGCGACACGCGCGGGTTCACCTCGATCACCTTGTACTCAAAGCTGTCGGGATCGAGCGCGAACTGCACGTTGCACCCGCCCTCGACCTTCAGCGCGGTGATTATGTCCAGCGCCGCGCTCCGCAGCATCTGGTACTCCCTGTCCGCGAGCGTCACGGCCGGCGCGATTACAATCGAATCGCCCGTGTGTATCCCCACCGGGTCAAAATTCTCCATGGAGCACACCGCGATCACGTTCCCGATCCTATCGCGCATGACCTCAAACTCTATCTCCTTCCACCCGGCGACCGACTGCTCAATCAGCACCTGATGTATCGGCGAGAGCTTCAGGCCGTTCGTCGCGATGTCGCGCAGTTCCGCCTCCGTCTCCGCGATTCCGCCGCCCGTCCCGCCGAGCGTGAACGCCGGTCGCACAATCACGGGATATCCGTGCGACTGCGCGAACTCAAACGCCGCCGTAAGCTCCGTCGCCACGACGGACGGTATCACCGGCTGCCCTATCTCGAGCATCGTGTCCTTGAACATCTGCCTGTCCTCGGCGCGGTCAATCGTCTCCGGCGAGCTGCCCAAAAGTCTCACGCCGTATTTCTTCAAAATCCCGCCGCGCGCGAGCTGCATACAGAGCGTCAGGCCCGTCTGCCCGCCGAGACCGGAGAGAATCGAGTCCGGCCGCTCCTTTTCGATTATGCGCGTGACCGTCTGAAGCGTCAGCGGCTCGAGGTAGATCTTGTCCGCCATCGCGTTGTCCGTCATTATCGTCGCGGGGTTCGAGTTCACGAGGACAATCTCCACCCCGTCGCCGCGCAGCACGCGGCACGCCTGCGTCCCCGCGTAGTCAAACTCCGCCGCCTGTCCGATTACAATCGGCCCGGAGCCTATGACAAGCACTTTTTTTATACTCTTATCGAGCGGCATTATCTCACCCCCGTCTGCGCTATAAATCTGTCGAACAGCCAGCTCGTGTCGTGCGGCCCGCCGCACGCCTCCGGGTGGAACTGCACGGAGCTTATCGCCGCGTTTTTGTAGATTACGCCCTCGTTCGTGCTGTCGTTCACGGTGATGAACCACTCCTCCGCGACGCCTCTGTCGATACTCCCCGATACGACGGCGTAGCCGTGGTTCTGGCTCGTGATGAACGTCTTTCCGCTCGTCAGATCCTTCGCGGGCTGGTTCGCGCCGCGGTGCCCGTACTTTAGCTTTTCGATCTCAAACCCGTGGGCGAGCGCGAGGAGCTGATTGCCGAAGCATATCCCGAAAATCGGTATCCCCGACTTGCACAGCTCTTTCAGATTGTCCACCGCCGCGCGGTTCTCCGCGTCGCGCGGATCCCCCGGCCCGTTTGAGAGCATTATCCCGTCCGGCCTTGCCGCGATTATCCGCGCCGCCGGCGTGTCGTGCGGATACACGGTCACGGCGCAGCCGCGCCGCGTCAGCTCGCGTATGATGTTCCGCTTCAGCCCGTAGTCGAGCAGTGCGATCCTCCGCGTCCCCTCCGGATTCTCCGTGTACTCCGCCTTTGCGGAGCACGTGCTCACCGAGTCGCGTATCACGTAGTCGCGCACGGCGTCCGGCACCCCGGACGGTTTCACGGGCGTAATCATGCCGTTCATGACGCCCGACTCGCGTATAATCTTCGTAAGCCGCCGCGTGTCGATGCCGTACAGCCCCACCACGCCGTGCGCTTTCAAAAAAGCGTCAAGAGCACCCTCACTCCGGAAATTCGAGGGGTCTTGACACCATTGTCTCACTATATATCCCTTTGCCGCCGGCTCCGCGCTCTCAAAATCGGCGGGAATAACGCCGTAATTTCCGATAAGCGGAAATGTCTGCGTTATAATCTGTCCGTAATAGCTCTTGTCCGTCAACGTCTCCAAATACCCCGTCATACCGGTTGTAAAAACGGTTTCACCGACTACCTCCCCGACAGCGCCGAAGCTGTAGCCCTCAAAAACCGTACCGTCCGCGAGTACCAAATACGCTTTATCTGGCATATTCCCCTCCTGTTTTTCTATCCCTCATGTACCTTCAAAATTCCGTCCGCGACCGCGCGCCGCGTGACGCGCATATCCATCGCCTGTTTCTCGATGTACTTGTGCGCCTCCGGCTCCGTCATTGAGAGCCGCGAGACAAGCACGAGCTTCGCCCTGTTGATTATCTTGATATCCTCGATCTTCTGCTGTAACTTCATGTTCTCCCGCCGCATCATTATGAAGCGGTTGTGCGACGCCTCCGCCATCTTCAGCGCGCTCCAGAACGACATGCGGTTTAGCGGTTTGGACACCGTGATTATCCCGTAGGCGGACATTCTGTCGGAGGCCTCATAGAACTTGTCCTCCTTTACGAGCACCATGACCTCGCCCGCCATGCGATCCGTCAGATCGTGGGCGAGCTTTTCCGCCGCCTCGTCCGCAATGGGCGAGTTTATGACGTACAGGTCAAAATCGGACAGCGCGAGAAGCCTTCTCGCCTCGCCCGCCGTGTTGACGGCCGATACACGCGCAATCGACGCCTGCGTAAGCATCTCGGTAAGCTTCGCCGAGGCCGCGTCCGCCGCCGATACAATCAGTGCGCTGTCCAATTTGTAGCCGTCCGAAGCATCTCTTCCATCGTGGTGTAGGGATTCACCGACGGCGAGAAAATCCTCGTGTACCCGTCCTCCGACTTAGGACTGTGCAGCGTGATTTTCAAAAAGCTCTCCGCCGCGCCCGATATCGGCGCCGGCTCAAACGACGCCGCGAGGCCGTTCTGCCCCGCCACGGTGCCGACCGTCATGCGGAACGTCAGCAGATTGTCCGCCGCCGTCAGCAGATCCGTCGGGGAGAGCGTTATGGTGTTCTGCCCGGGGCCGCGCGCGTGGTGGCTCGACGTCGGGTGGATACCCATCTCCCCGAGGTGGAAGCATATCTCCCGCCGCACGTTCTCCCCCATGTCGCGCGGGAACACGTCAAAATA
This sequence comes from Oscillospiraceae bacterium, assembly GCA_031261245.1. Classification (GTDB taxonomy): domain Bacteria; phylum Bacillota; class Clostridia; order Oscillospirales; family Oscillospiraceae; genus JAIRRO01. Next base: position 4,329 of record JAISKU010000011.1, read on the forward strand.
CCCGCCGTCGTCAAAGGGAATCTCCGTCGCCTCGCCGTCCTGTCCCGTGCGGAACAGGTAGAAGTCAATCTCCGGCTCCGCGTTAAGCGCGATTTCAGAGCCCGCTATCACCTGTCGCAGCGCCGCGCGCGTGTCAAACGGCGCGGGCGCGCCGTCCGGGAGCTTGAGGTCGCAGTAAAACCGCACGACGCGCCCGTGCTGCGGCCGCCACGGCAGTATCGCGAGCGTCGAGGCGTCGGGGAACAGCAGCGCGCGCTCGTACCCGTCGCCGAAGCCCTGTATCGCGCCCGGCTCAAACGGAATCCCGTCGTTGAACGCGCGCGAGAGCACGTCCGGCGGCACGGAGATATTCTTCGGCGCGCCGTGGCGGTCGCAGAACGCGAGCCGCACGAATTTCACGTCGTTGTCGCGATCCTTCACGAATCTCAGCACATCGTTGATCGAATTTTGCATATCGCTCCTCCGGCTTCAGTTTGCCGTATACAGCTGCCTGTACGGATTTGACGCGTTCGGCGTCAGCACAAAGTACGTACTGCCGAGCAGCTCCTCGAGGTTCGCCCCGAAAAGCCGCGCGAACGTCTTAATATACTCGGACACGGACACTACATCCTCGTCCGTCGCCCTCTCGCACACGACCTGCGCCGGCAGATCGTCCGGCGGCGTCTCACACCGCAAAAATATCCTGCCGCCGTGCATACCCGTACCGGTGTACCGTCCGACGGGCGGCAGCCCGCTCGAGTACAGCCCGAGGACTATAAGAAGTCCGCCCGCCATGTACTCGCCGAGAAAGCTCCCCGTCCTGCCTCCGACGACTATCACGGGCCGCTTGTCCCTGTACTGCTTCATGTGTATCCCCGTGCGGTAGCCGGAGTCCCCCTTGACGTATATGACCCCGCCGCGCATCGCGTAGCCCAGCGCGTCGCCCGCCCGTCCGTGCACCACTATCTCGCCGTCGTTCATCGTGTCGCCCACGGCGTCCTGCGCGTTGCCGTTCACCGTGACCTTCGCCCCGTCGAGGTAGCACCCGAGCGCGTTGCCCGGCGTGCCGTTGATGACGATATTCTTGTCCCCCGTCGCGGAGGCAGCGATGAACCGCTCCCCGAACGCGTTGTTGATCACTATATCGCCCTTCGCCTCACGCACCGCGTCGTTAAGCGGCTGATAGCCGAGCTCAATCGCCGATAGTGTCGCACTCATTACCGCTCACCTCCCAGATATTCCTCTCGCGTCACGCGTGAAAACGCCATCAGCGCCGGCCGTTTCGCTATGAGCTCAAAATCGAGCTCCGAGAGCCTCGTCCCGTTGCGGATTATGTCCGTGTAAATCCCCGCGCGGTCATACGCCGGAATTTCGCCGTCCTTCGGGTGCTTGTCCCCGATGAGAATGAACCCGTTCAGGCGGTTATCCGAGTAGAACAGCTTCTTGTAGTTTGTCCCGTCGTTCGTGTAGTACACGTCGCCCGTGTAGCTCCCCGCCGACAGTATGTGCTTCCCGAAAAACCCTATCGCGTTGCAGGGTATAAGCTTGTCGAACTCGTAATTTATCCCCGCCATGTTTATCCCCGCCGTCTCGCCCTGCATGTACGCGTTCGGCAGTATCGCCATCACCATCAGATCGCCCGTGACAGCGTTGCGCGACTCCGTGCAGTCCCCGGCGGCGTATATGTCCGCAAGGCTTGTCGCGGCGCGGCTGTCCACCGTTATCGCGCGCCCGCAGGCGCCGCCCGCGTCCTTGACAAGCGCGATGTTCGGCCGCACCCCGACGGCCAAAACGAGCACGTCGAAGCCCAAGACCTCTCCGCTCTCCTTCAGCGTCGCGGTGTTCTCCGTGAATTTCCCCACGGAATCCCCGAGGTAGAACTTTATCCCCTCCTCCTCGAGGCGCGTCTTGATTATCGCCGCCGCGTCGTCGTCGAGTATGCTCGGCAGCACCTTAGGCGCGAGATCGACGAACGTCAGCGACTTCACGCGGTCGTTTATCCCCTCCGCGCACTTGAGGCCGATGAGCCCCGCGCCGATTATCAGCACGTTAGACTCCGGCGTTATCGCCGCCTCGAGCGCGAGCGCCGAGTCGAGGTTCTGGAACGTGAACTTGTTCTTCACCGTGTCCAGGCCCTCCATAGGCGGCACGAACGGGTTTGAGCCCGTCGCGACGAGCAGCTTCTCATACGAAATCGTCTCGCCCTCCGACGTCTCCACCGTGTGCGCGTCCGGATTTATCTTCGTCACCGTCACGCCGAGCTTCGTCTCCACGCCGTTTCGCGCGTAAAAATCGTCGGGGCGGTACTTCATGCGCTCGCGGTCCGTCTTGCCGAGAAGCAGATAGCTTATCAGCGGGCGGCCGTAGGTGTGGTGCGTCTCGTCGGAGATTATGAGGATTCCGCCGTCGTTGTCTATGCGCCGGATCCCCTCGACGCAGCCTATCGCCGCGGCTGAGTTGCCGATTATCACGTACTTCATAATCTCTCCTCAAACACGATCGCGCTGTTCGGACAGCCCGCGACGCAGCGCGGCGTGCCCTCCGTTGTCGCGACGCAAAGCTCGCACTTCTGCACAATCCCGTCCTCCGTCGGCTGCACGCACCCGTAGGGGCACGACAGCACGCACGTGTAACAGCCGATGCACTTGTCCTTGTCCACCGAGATCACCCCGTCCGTTTTCGACAGCGCGCCCGTTATGCACCCTTTCACGCAGTACGGCTCCGTGCAGTGCCTGCACGACACGGCAAAGCTGATTTTTTCCGCCGTGTCCTCCTCGATATGTATGCGCGGGTTTATCTTCACGCCCTTCAGCGCGCGCGCCATGTCGTCCTTGCCAGTCGCCGCGAACGCGCAGTAGTATTCGCAGAGATGACACCCGAGGCACCACTTCTCATTTACATAAACTCGTTTCATCGCTTCACCTGCTCATTATGATATAGTCGTCGCGGTGCGGGCCGACTGACATGTACTCGACGCGCGCGCCGACGGCGTTTTCGATGTATTTCACGTAGTCGAGCGCCGCCTTCGGCAGCTCCTCCGTCTTGCGGCACTTTGAGATGTCGCACTTGAACCCCGGCAGGTACTCGTAAACCGGCGTCGCCGCCTCCAAATCGTCCCCCACCGGGAAGCTCTCGACGCGTTTTCCGTTTACCTCATACGCCACGCACACGGGAATCTCGTCCATGTAGCTCAAAACGTCGAATTTCGTGAGCGCGAGCGTGTCCGCCCCCTGCATTCTCACCCCGAAGCGCGACGCGACACAGTCAAACGCGCCGACGCGCCTCGGTCTGCCCGTCGCGGCCCCGTACTCGCCGCCCGCCTCGCGGAGTTTTTCGGCGTCCTCGCCGTGCATTTCGACCGTGAACGGGCCGCCGCCGACGCTTGAGGAATACGCCTTGACTATCCCGATCACCTTGTCTATCCTGCGCCCCGGAACTCCCGCCCCGATCGGCGCGTAAGCCGCGAGCGCGTTACTCGACGTCGTGTACGGGAAAATCCCGAAGTCGAGATCCCTCAGCGTGCCGAGCTGCGCCTCAAACATCACGTTTCGCCCCGCGTCAATCGCGGATTCGAGCCAGTCCTCCGTGTTCGCGACAAACGGCGCGAGCGGCGCGCCGAATTTCTCGACCCACGCGAGCGTCTCCTCCACCGTCACCGGCTCCTCGCCGTATCCCCGCAGCAGCAGATTCTTGAACCCGAGTATCACCTCAAGCTTGCCGCGCAGCGTGTCCTTCTGGAAGATATCCGCTATTCTCAGCGCTTTTCTGTTGTACTTGTCCGCGTACGCGGGCGCGATTCCGCGCCGCGTGGAGCCCTGCTTCCCCTCGCCGAGGCGATCCTCCTCGAGCCCGTCGAGCGCCCTGTGGTACGGCAGGACGATTATCGCCTTCTCACTGATTTTCAGGTTTTCCGGCGTGACCTCAATCCCGCGCGCGTGCAGCTCCTCAATCTCGCCCCACAAATGCTCTATATCAATCACCATGCCGGTGCCGAGGATGTTCACGCACGACTTGCGGAATACGCCGCACGGTATGAGGTTGAGTATGAACTTCCCGAGGTCGTTGACGACGGTGTGGCCCGCGTTGTTGCCGCCCTGATACCGCACGACCACGTCATAGTCGCGGGAGAGCAGGTCAACCATGCGCCCTTTTCCCTCGTCGCCCCAGTTTACGCCTACAACGGCTGTTAACATTTACGTTCTCCTTTATTCACCGGCGTGCTTTATCCCGAGAATCGACAATTCCTTCTCGTTCAGACCCACGCCGCGCAGCATCAGGCGGTTCCCCTTCAAACTCTCAATCGAGTTTATGCCCATGCCGCCCATCATCTCCTCAATCTCGTGGTTCCACGCCGTCATGAGGTTCACAAGCCGCTTGTACCCCACGTCGGGGTTCAGTCTGCGCACGAGCTCCGGCACCTGCGTCGCGATTCCCCAGTTGCACTTGCCGACGTTGCACGTCCTGCACAGGTGACAGCCGAGCGCGAGCAGCGCGGCGGTTCCGATATACACCGCGTCCGCGCCGAGCGCTATCGCCTTCACCACGTCGGCGGAGTTGCGTATGCTTCCCGCGGCGAGCACGGACACGCGGTCGCGTATCCCCTCTTCGCGTAAACGCGTATCGACGGCGGCGAGCGCCATCTCAATCGGAATTCCCACGTTGTCGCGTATCCTCGTCGGCGCCGCGCCCGTTCCGCCGCGGAAACCGTCGATGCTGATGATGTCCGCGCCGCTTCTCGCGATTCCCGACGCGATAGCCGCGACGTTGTGCACCGCCGCGATCTTCACAATCACGGGCTTCGTGTACGCCGTCGCCTCTTTCAGCGAGAATACGAGCTGCCGCAAGTCCTCAATCGAGTATATATCGTGGTGCGGCGCGGGCGATATCGCGTCGGAGCCGACGGGAATCATGCGCGTACGCGACACGTCCTCGCCGATTTTCGCCCCGGGCAGATGCCCGCCGATTCCGGGCTTCGCGCCCTGACCCATCTTTATCTCCACGGCCGCCGCCGCGTCGAGATAGCCGCGGTGAACGCCGAAGCGCCCCGACGCGACCTGTACTATCGTGTTCGCGCCGTACTGATAGAAATCCTCGTGCAGTCCGCCCTCGCCCGTGTTGTAGAAAATCCCCAGCTCCTGCGACGCCCGCGCGAGCGACTCGTGCGCGTTGTAGCTTATTGAGCCGTAGCTCATCGCGGAGAACATGACGGGCATCGACAGCTTCAGTTGCGGCGTCATCTCCGGTATCACGCGCCCGTCGGCGTCGCGCTTGACCTCCTGATTTTTCGCGCCGAGGTACACGCGCGTCTCCATCGGCTCGCGCAGCGGGTCTATCGACGGGTTCGTCACCTGCGAGGCGTTCAGCAATATCTTGTCCCAGTAAATCGGAAACGCGTTCGGGTTGCCCATCGAGGACAGCAGCACCCCGCCCGACTCCGCCTGCTTGTACACCTCGTAGATGTTCGTCTTGCTCCAGGAGGCGTTCGCCTTGAAATTGTGGTCTGTGGGCACGATTTTCAGCGCGCGCGTCGGACAAATCGACACGCAGCGGTGGCAGTCCACGCACTCGGCGTCGTTTGAGACAACCTTGTTCTCCTCCTCGATGTACGAGTGCACCTCGTTCGCGCACTGGCGCTCACACGCGCGGCATGAGATACATCGGTCGTAGTTGCGCACGACCTCGCAGTCCGGATATATATAGTTCACAGCCATCGCCTATTTACCCCCCTTCAGGGCCTCGAAAGCCTCCGGATACAGCCGCGCGATGACGCACTCGCCGCCCGACGGCGCCCACACCCGCTCGATGTCCGGCTCAATCACGCGTATCGCCGCCTCCTCGGACGCGGCGTAAACCATGTCCCCGCGCGTCCCCGCGACCATGCTGCGCAGCTTCAGGCGGTCGTTAAGCGCCATCATTCCGCCCTCAAAGCCCACGAGAATCGAGAACGGGCCCGTTATGAGGTACTGCGAAAACGCGCTGCGATAGTATTCATACAGCTTTTTCTTCGCCACCGGCATCTTGTCTATCTCGCTCCAGAACGGCGCGGCCACGATGTCGCATATCTCCTCGTAGCTGAACCCGCACTTGCGGTTGAGGTAGTCGATTATGTACGCGATTACCTCCGTGTCGGTCTGCAACGTACAGGGATAGCCGTACATCTCAATGCTGCGCCGGTTCGCGTCATAGCTCGATATCTCGCCGTTGTGCACGACCGTGCAGTCGAGCAGCGAGAACGGGTGCGCCCCGCCCCACCAGCCCGGCGTGTTCGTCGGATATCTCCCGTGCGCTGTGAAGCAGTAACCCTCGTACTCCTCGAGCCTGTAGAACCGCCCCACGTCCTCCGGGAAGCCGACGGCCTTGAAAACGCCCATGTTCTTCCCCGAGGAGAACACGTAACTCCCCTCGATGTCCTTGTTTATCCGGAACGCGCACTTCGCGACAAACTCGCGCTCGTCAAGTTGGCTCGACGCGAGCTTTGTTTTCAGCGGCAGCGCGAAATACCGCCATATAAGCGGCTCGTCCGTGATCGCCGGAATCTTCCGCGTGGGTATGTTTGAGGCGCTCACTATGTCAAAGTGCCGCTCAAGAAACTTCTCGCACGCGATTTTCGCAGTGTTGTCGTTGTGGAATATGTGAAATGCGTAGTATTCCCTGTATTCCGGATAGATGCCGTAGGCGGCAAAGCCGCCGCCGAGCCCGTTGGAGCGCTCATGCATTACGGAGATTGATTTCATCACGGCCTCGCCGCTCATGCGTTTGCCGGAACGTGAGAATATCCCCGAAATCGCGCAGCCTGACGGAATCCTCGTAACCCCTTCTGTCATAATTATGTTCCCCTCCCGTGAGTCGTCCGCCGCCACGTCTTTCGGGCGCAGACTTCATAATATTATAACGTATATTTTCTCATTGTCAATTACAATTTAACCCACGCGCAACTTCCGCCCGCCTCGCGTTTTTTCAAATAATACTGTTGCGCCCGCGCGCACGTTCGTGTATAATATCCGCATGAAAAATTTCTACAGAAGACTCCCTCTCGAAACGCTCCACAACGCGCGCGACCTCGGCGGCCATCCCGTGCCGGGCGGCGTGACGCGCTTCGGCGCGTTTGTGCGGTGTGAGGCGCCCTGCGCGCTCTCGCCGTCGGATATCGACTTCCTGCGCGACTACGGCGTCACCACGTCCATCGACTTTCGCGGCGACGGGGAGATCTCGCGCCAGCCGTCGTCGTTTGAGCATTGCGCCGGAATCGCCTACGTCCGCTCCCCGACGTTCAACGACCAGGTCGCGTTCGGCGCGAAGCCCGGAAGCAAGTCTCCGCCCGTCACCGCGTTCGTAAAATGGGGGGAGAAGTACGTCGAGATGGCCGACACGTGCCATGAGTGGATATGTGAGACGCTTGAGGCGCTCGCCGACGTCCGCGGCTGCGCGCTGTACAACTGCACGACTGGCAAAGACCGCACGGGAATCATGTCCGCGCTGCTGCTCGGCCTCGCCGGGGCGTCATTTGAGGACATCATCGCCGACTACTGCGTGTCGGAGGTGTATTTGCAGAGCGTGTATATCCCCCTGCTCGAGGCGTACAACTCCCGCTTCCCGGAGGAGGGGCGCGCCACCGTCTCCGACCCGTTCTTCCGCACGGAGCCGTCCGCGATGGCGGAGCTTCTCGGTCACCTGCAATCGGAGTACGGCGGAATCCCGGAGTACGCGCGCGTGTGCGGCGTGCGCGACGGAACCGTCCAAAAAATCAGGGAAAAGCTCCTGTAGCTTCAATGTTACCACGCCGCGCGTGATAAATCAAGGCGCCCTCGGGCAATTTTGCCCGGGGCGCGCTCATTTGTTCACAGATTATTTTATTGACTAAATAAAAAAAATGCTGCATAATGGCTTCAAATAAAAGGGGTGTTCTAATGCGGAAAATATTAAAGCGGCTTCAGGGCCGCGAGCTGGGGATGATTGCCGTCTCCCTCGTGTTTATCATCTTGCAGGTGTATCTCGACCTCAAGCTCCCGGACTACATGTCCGAGATAACGCGCCTCGTGCAGACTCCGGGCAGCGCCGTCGGCGACGTGTGGTGGGCCGGTCTCAAAATGCTGCTCATAACCCTCGCGAGCGCGGGCACAAGCGTCGTCGTCGGGTACTTCGCCTCCCATGTCTCGGCGAGCTTTTCGTATCGCCTTCGCGGCGAGGTGTTCGGTCGCGTGACGACGTTCTCGATGGAGGAGATGAACGGCTTCTCCACCGCGAGCCTCATTACGCGCACGACGAACGACATCACGCAGATCCAGATGATAATCGCGATGGGGCTTCAGGTGCTCATCAAGGCCCCGATCCTCGCCGTGTGGGCGATGCTGAAAATCTCCCGCATCACCTGGCAGTGGACGACGCTCACGGCCGTCGCCGTCGTCGCGCTTCTCGCCATCGTGTGCGCCGTAATGGCCTACGCCATGCCGCGCTTCCGCAAAATACAGACGCTCACGGACAACATCAACCGCATAACGCGTGAGACGCTCACCGGCCTGCGCGTGGTGCGCGCCTACAACGCGGAATCGTATCAGGAGGCGCGGTTCGAGGAGGCAAACGAGGACATCACGTCGAATAACCTGTCCGCCCACCGCGCTATGACGGTGTTCAACCCCGGAATGCAGCTCGTCATAAGCGGCATGTCCATCGGCATCTACTGGATCGGCGCGTATCTCATTGAGGCAGCCGGGCAGCTTGAGAGCAAGATCGCGCTCTTCTCCGACATGATCGTGTTCTCCTCCTACGCCATGCAGATGCTCATGGCGTTCATGATGCTCACGATGGTGTTCATCATGGCGCCGCGCGTCATTGTCTCCATACGCCGCGTGAACGAGGTTCTGGACACGGAACCGAAGATCAACGACGGCCCCGGCGCGGTGTCCGACCCCGCCGTCACGGGCGAGGTGGAGTTCCGCAACGTCAGCTTCATGTACCCCGGCGCGGAGGACTTCGTCATGCGCGACATCTCCTTCAAGGCGAAAAAGGGAGAGACCGTCGCGTTCATCGGCTCCACCGGCTCCGGCAAATCGACGCTCATCAACCTCGTGCCGAGGTTTTACGACGTGACGGACGGTCAGGTGCTCATCGACGGCATCGACGTGCGCGAGTATACGCAGGTTCAGCTTCGCGACAAGCTCGGCTACGTGCCTCAGCGCGCCGTGCTCTTCGCCGGAACGGTGTCCGACAACGTGACGTTCGGGGACAGCCCGCGTGAGCTCGGCGGGGAGGACGCGGTGAAGCGCGCCGTCGCCGTCGCGCAGAGCACGGACTTCGTGGAGGCCATGACCGGCGGCTACGACGCCGACCTGTCACAGGGCGGCACGAACCTCTCCGGCGGCCAGAAGCAGCGCCTGTCCATCGCCCGCGCCGTGTACCGGAAGCCCGAGATATACATCTTTGACGACTCCTTCTCCGCGCTCGACTACAAGACGGACAGGCTGCTGCGCTCCGCGCTCAAGCGCGAGACGGGCGGCGTCACGAACCTCATCGTCGCGCAGAGAATCGGCACAATCCGCGAGGCCGACAAGATAATCGTCCTCGACGAGGGCAAACAGGTCGGGGAGGGCACGCATGACGAGCTCATGCGCAGCTGCGAGATCTACCGGGAGATTGCGTACTCACAACTTTCAAAGGAGGAGCTTGGGGAATGAGCGACAATAACAGAGAAAACGATAATCCCCGGCC
>JAISKU010000045.1 GCA_031261245.1 Oscillospiraceae bacterium
ACGTCCACCGTGACGGTCGCCGTGCTGCCGGAGCTCGAGGAGAACGAGTTTGAGCTCAATCCCGTGGATTTGCAGATTGACACGTTCCGCAGCAGCGGCGCGGGCGGCCAGCACGTGAACAAGACGGAATCGGCGATACGGATTACGCACCTGCCGACGGGAACCGTCGTCGAGTGTCAGGACGAGCGCAGTCAGCACAAAAACCGCGAGCGGGCGATGAAAATCCTCGCCTCGCGCCTGTACGAGGAGGAGCAGCGGCGGATTGACGCGGAGCTCGCCGCCGAGCGGAAGAGCCAAGTCGGCACGGGCGACCGCAGCGAGCGGATACGCACGTACAACTATCCGCAGAGCCGCATTACAGACCACAGAATCGGGACGAATTTCAACAAGTTTGACCAGATACTCAACGGCGCGCTCGACGAGATTATCGACGCGCTGATTATGGCGGATCAGGCCGCGAAGCTGCAAGCGGCGGGGGAATGATGTTTACGCATATAGTAAGCGATAAGATTGGGCTTATGTTAGCCGCAGAAGCAATCAAAAGCGGTAACGTTGTCGTTGTTCCAACAGAAACCGTTTACGGTTTGGCGTGTGACGCAACTAATCCTGCCGCTGTAAAAAAGTTATGCGAATTAAAACAACGCCCGGCAGATAAAGCTTTTTCTCTGCTCGTCCCTGCTTTAGACGAATGTGAAGCATTTGCGGAAGGAACAGAAGAGCTTGGTGATGCTTGGTGGCTTGCAGATGCCTATTGGCCGGGGCCGCTCACGATGATTTTGAACGCCAAAGGCGGCGGGAGTGCCCCCTCTGTCGCTGCGGCGACATCTCCCCCGCCGCGCGGGGGCGATAATGCAACGGTCGGGGTGCGTTGCCCGAATCACCCGCTGGCGCTGGAGCTGCTGCGGGAGTTCGGCGGCGCGGTCGCGTGTCCGAGCGCGAATGTAAGCGGGCAGGCGCCGCCGACGACGTTTGAGGAGGCGTATGCGAATTTTGGCGGCAAGGTTCCGTTTGCCGTCAACGGCGGGGAGTGCGCGGTGGGCGTGGAGTCCACGGTGTTGGATTTGACGGTTGAGCCGCCGAAAGTGCTGCGGCGCGGCGCGATTACGAGGCGGGCGATTGAAAAAGCGCTCGGGCGGCGCGTTGACGGGCGGACGATTATCGGCATTACGGGCGGCACGGGCGCGGGAAAAACCACGGCGCTGCGGGTTTTGGCGGAGTTCGGGGCGCTGATTATCGACTGCGACGCGGTGTATCATGAGCTGTTGCGGTCGGATACGGAGATGTTGGGGGAGATTGAGGCGAGATTTCCGGGTGTTGTGACGGGCGGGGAGTTGAACCGGCAGAAATTGGGCGGAGTCGTGTTCGCGGACGCGGAGGCGCTGCGCGATTTGAACGCGATTACGCACAGGTACGTTGACCGCGAGGTCGTGCGGAGAACGCGGGAGTTTGACGGGGATATCGTCGCGATTGACGCAATCGCGCTGTTTGAGTCGGAGCTCGCGGCGCGGTGCGATTTTACGGTGTGCGTCACGTCGCCGGAGCGGACGCGCGTGGCGCGGATTATGGCGCGGGACGGGATTGACGAGCAGCGCGCGCGGGCGAGAATCGCGGCGCAGAAGCCGGACGAGTTCTACAGGGAGCGGTGCGACGCGGAGATTGTGAACGATTTCGGCGCGGAGGAGGAATTCGCGGCGTGGTGCACCGAATTTTTTCGGAATATAACGGCGGGCGATTAATAATCGCCCCTACAAAAGGAGGATTTACAGATGGCAGAGGAGACAAAGAAGGTTTTGACCTACAAGAACAGGAATCTGTTCGACGTGCTCGGTGAGGACGAGATCAAAAAGGCGTATGAGTACGCGGACGGGTACCGCGCGTTTCTCGACGCGGGCAAGACGGAGCGCGAGGTCGTCGCCGAGGCGATTCGCCAGGCGGAGGCGGCCGGTTTCAGGCCGATTGCGGACGGGGATATTTCAATCGAGAACGCCGACTGGTACGTGGAGAGCGACAAGCTGAAGCCCGGCGACAGGGTGTACAAGTCCGTCGGCGGCAAGGCGCTTTTCCTCGCGGTAATCGGCGAAGTCTCGCCGCGCGACGGCGCGAACATCGCGGGGGCGCACGTGGACTCGCCGCGCCTTGACCTAAAGCAGCTCCCGCTGTACGAGGACGGTGAGATGGCGCTTTTCAAGACACACTACTACGGCGGCGTGAAGAAGTACCAGTGGGTGACGCTGCCCCTCGCGCTGCACGGGATAGTGATACGCGGGGACGGCGAGACGGTCGAGGTCACAATCGGCGAGGACGGGGACGAGCCGGTGTTCTTCGTGTCGGATCTGCTGCCGCACCTCGGGAAAGACCAGAACAAAAAGACGCTCGGCGAGGCATTCACGGGCGAGCACCTGAATATACTGATAGGAACGCGGCCGTCGGGCGGGGAGAAGGACACGGATCGGTTCAAGACGACGGTTCTTGAGCTGCTGAACGAGAAGTACGGCATTGAGGAGGAGGACTTCCTCTCGGCGGAGCTTGAGGCCGTGCCGGCGGGGCGGGCGCGCGACGCGGGGTTCGACAGAAGTCTGATTCTCGCCTACGGACACGACGACAGGAGCTGCGTGTACGCGGAGCTGAGGGCGATACTCGAGCTCGGGACGCCGAAAAAGACGGCGGTGTGCATCCTCACGGACAAGGAGGAGATAGGCTCCGAGGGCGTGACGGGCAGCCAGTCTGCGGCGTTTGATTCGTTTATGGGGTGGCTTACGGGCGGGCTGTGCTTCGTGGCGAGGAGCTTTGAGAGGTCGTTTTGCATCTCAGCGGACGTGTGCAACGCGTTCGACCCGAATTATCCCGAGGTGTCGGAGAAGAATAACGCCGCGAAGCTCAATCACGGCGTCGGGATCATGAAATTCACGGGCTCCGGCGGAAAATCGGGGTCGAGCGACGCGAGCGCGGAGACTGTCGCGCGGCTGCGGCGGCTTTTCGCCGAAAACGGCGTGCAGTGGCAGATGGCGGAGCTCGGCAAGGTCGATCAGGGCGGCGGCGGCACGATAGCGAAGTACATGGCGAACAGGAATATCGCGACGATTGACGCGGGCGTGCCGGTGATCTCGATGCACGCGCCGTGGGAGACGGTTTCAAAGCTCGACTGCTATATGACTTATAAGGGGATTGCGGCGCTGTATGGAAGCAAGGATTGACAAGTGGTTTGAGGAACATTCGGAGAAGCTGATAGCCGACGTAGTGCGGCTTATCGGCGTGAAGAGCGTGCTTGAGGCTCCGGAGTCCGGCGCGCCGTACGGGTGGGGAGCGCGCTACGCGCTTCTGCACGCGCGTGACATTCTCGACTCGCTGAGGATTGAGACGGCGGTGTTCGAGGACTGCATGATTGAGGGCGACGTGCGCGGCGCGGACGGCCAAGACGGAGGAATCCCGGAGTTGGGGATTTTAGTGCATGTGGACACGGTGGACGCGAACGCCGCCGAGTGGGCAAGCGACCCGTTCACGGCGGATATCCGCGACGGGCGAATCTACGGGCGCGGCGCGACGGACAACAAGGGCCCGGCCGTCGCGGCGATGTACGCCCTCGCCTGCGCGCGGGACGTGACGGGCGGGCTGGCGAAGGGCGCGCGGATACTCGTCGGCTCCGCCGAGGAGATAGGCTGCGTGGATATCGCGCGGTGGCTTGAGGTGAACACTCCGCCGAGGTACGTGTTCTCCCCGGACGCGGATTACCCGCTCGCAAACGTCGAGAAGGGGCGGTTCGTGATGCACTTCCGCAAGAGCTTCGGCGAGAGCGCGGACTTGCCGCGCGTCACGTCGATTCGCGGCGGCGGAACGGCGAATATCATCCCCGGGGCGGCGCGAGCGACTGTCGAGGGCATGTCAAAAAGCGCGCTGTACGGCTACGCGCGCGAATTTTCGGAAAAGACCGGCGCGGTGATTAACGTCGTGCCGACGGCGGCGGGCGCGGTGATACGCGCCGAGGGTACGGCGGCGCACGCGAGTCAGCCGGAGAGCGGCAACAACGCGCAGACTGCGCTCTTGGCGATGCTCGCGGCTCTGCCGCTCGCCCCGTCGGACGCGACCGACGCGATACGGGCGCTCGCGACGCTGTTCCCGCACGGGGACACGCGCGGCGAGGCCTTGGGGATTGCGATGGGCGACGAGGCGTCGGGCGAGCTGACGCTGAGTTTTGACGTGCTTGAGCTCGACGGCTCGGGCTTCACGGCGAAGTTTGACTCGCGCACGCCGCAGGTCGCGGACACGCGGGATATTCTCGGGACGGTGACGGCGGCGCTGACGCGCGCGGGTATCGACGCGGCGGAGCACACGATGACGCGCTGCCACGTGGCGGCGGCGGACAGCGTGCTCGTCCGGACGCTTCTGGGGATTTACAAGGAGTACACGGGCGCGGAGGACACGGCTCCGCTCGCCCTCGGCGGGACGACGTACGTGCACGGGATACCCGGCGGCGTCGCGTTCGGGACGGTGTTCCCGGGCGAGGACAACAGGATTCACGGGCGCGACGAGTACATAGGGATCGAGGAGCTACTGCTGTCGGCGAAGATGTTCGCGGCGGCGATTGTCGAGCTGTGTCAGCGCGACGGGATAATCTCCGCCCAGTAGCCGTCGGGATCCTCTATGAAATATATGCCCATAGCAGTGTTCTCATAGCACACGCAGCCGAGCGCGCGGTGCTCCTCGAGCGCGACCTTGACGTCCGCGACGGCGAACGCCGTGTGTATCTCGTTGTCCGCGAGGTCGTAGGGCTGCGGATGGTCGCGCAGCCACGTGAGCTCAAGCTGTGCGCCGGATTTGCCGTCGGAGACGAACGCGAGCTCAAACGAGCCGTCGGGCGCTTTGACGCGGCGCTCCAGCGCGAGACCGAGCGCGCGCTCATAAAACGCGATGCTTTTGTCGAGGTCGGTGACGTTGAGGTTTGTGTGCTTGAAGATGAATTCCATGAGTTTACCCCCTGTTTTTTGCGGTTATTATAGCGCACGCGGGACGCGGGTACAAGGAGTAATTGTGTACGGTTTGTTAATTTGAGGCGGAATTTCAGAAAACCGGAGAATTTTGGAGATATTCGGAGTTATCGGAAGATAATGCGGCCCATGCGCGGCGTAAAACGGCAAAGCGGCTGAAATATTGCGAAAAATGCCGCGCGTCGCGGTTGCGCAATGGCGATTCTTGGACTATTATTACTCTTGCGTTAGCACTCGACAAACAAGAGTGCTAACGCAATGCAAAAAAAACGGGAGGTATTTGAAATGACACTGAAACCCTTAGCAGACAGAGTTATTGTGAAGCAGGTTGAGGCCGAGGAAAAGACGAAGAGCGGCATCATCCTGACGAGCGCCGCGCAGGAAAAACCGCAGGTCTTTGAGGTCGTCGAGGTCGGTCCCGGCGGCAAGGTGGACGGCGAAGAGGTCGAGATGGTCGTCAAAAAGGGCGACCGCGTGATCACCGGCAAGTATTCCGGCACCGAGGTAAAGGTGGACGGCGACGAGCTTGTCATAGTACGCCAGAGCGATATTTTGGCGATTGTAGGTTAAAGGAGGAAACGATAAATGGCGAAACAGATTATCTATGGCGAGGAGGCGCGCCGCGCCCTCGAAAACGGCGTGAACCAGCTCGCCGATACGGTCAAGCTGACGATAGGCCCCAAGGGGCGCAACGTCGTGCTCGAGAAGAAGTACGGCGCGCCGCTTATCACGAACGACGGCGTGACAATCGCGCAGGAGATAGAGCTCAAGGACGCGTTTGAGAACATGGGCGCGCAGCTCGTGCGCGAGGTCGCGTCCAAGACGAACGACGTCGCGGGCGACGGCACGACGACGGCGACGGTGCTGGCACAGGCGATGGTGCACGAGGGGATCAAGAACGTCGCGGCGGGCGCGAACCCGATGGTGATGAAAAAGGGCATAGCAAAGGCGGTGGAGACTGCCGTCGAGGCGATAAAGGCGAACTCCAAGCCCGTGTCCGGCTCCGCCGATATCGCGCGCGTCGGCGCGGTGTCCTCGGGCGACGAGGAGATAGGCGCGCTAATCGCCGAGGCGATGGACAAGGTGTCGCGCAACGGCGTAATCACGGTCGAGGAGTCCAAGACGGCGGAGACGTACAGCGAGGTCGTCGAGGGTATGCAGTTTGACCGCGGCTACATCACGCCGTACATGGTGACCGATACGGAGAAGATGGAGACGGTGTTCGACGAGCCGTTTATCCTCATCACCGACAAGAAGATCAGCAATATTCAGGAGATTCTGCCCGTGCTCGAGCAGGTGGTGCAGTCCGGGCGCAAGTTCGTGATAATCGCCGAGGACGTCGAGGGCGAGGCCCTCGCGACGATAATCCTCAACAAGCTGCGCGGGACGTTCAACTGCCTGTGCGTCAAGGCGCCGGGCTTCGGCGACAGGCGCAAGGAGATGCTCAAGGACATCGCGGCCCTGACGGGCGGCGAGGTGATAAGCTCCGACCTCGGCATGGAGCTAAAGGACGCGGGCGTGAACCAGCTCGGCACGGCGCGCCAGGTGAAGTCCACGAAGGACAACACGATAATCGTCGAGGGCGCGGGCTCCTCGGACGAGATTAAGGCGAGAATCAACCAGATAAACGCCGAGATCGAGCAGACGACGAGCGATTATGACAAGGAAAAGCTTCAGGAGCGCCTCGCGAAGCTGTCCGGCGGCGTGGCGGTCATCAAGGTCGGCGCGGCGACGGAGACGGAGATGAAGGAGAAGAAGCTGCGCATCGAGGACGCGCTCAACGCGACGCGCGCGGCTGTCGAGGAGGGCATAGTCCCCGGCGGCGGCACGGCGTATGTCGTGGCGGCGAAGGCTGTTGAGAAGCTGCTCGCAACCGCAACCGGCGACGAGAGCACGGGTATCGCGCTGATCGCGAAGGCGCTGAACGCGCCGACGATGCAGATCGCCGCGAACGCGGGCCTTGAGGGCGCGGTAATACTCGACAAGATCAAGAACAACAAGAGCGCCTCATACGGCTTTGACGCCGCGAAGGAGGAGTACAGCGACCTCATCAAGGCGGGAATCGTCGATCCGACGAAGGTCTGCCGCTCCGCGCTGGAGAACGCGGCGTCCGTCGCGTCGATGATACTGACGACGGAGAGCCTCGTCGCGGATATTCCGGAGCCTCCGGCTCCCGCCGCGGGCGGCGCGCCCGACATGGGCGGGATGTATTAAGGGGAATGTTGACGGACAGGAGAGCGCGAAAGCGCTCTCCTGTTTTTTGTTGCCTTTGTTTTTTGCCCCCTCTGTTTTTTGCCCCCCTCTGTCGGAAAGATGCCCCCTCTGTCGCTGCGGCGACATCTCCCCCGCCGCGCGGGGGCGATTGGGGGACGGCTGTCATTCCGAGTGAAACGAGGAATCCCGTGTGGGACGGCGCGTCGATTATACGGGATTCTTCGTCGCTGCGCTCCTCTGAATGACAGGGGGGCGAGGACTCCCGTGGGACGACGACGGGGGGACGACGGGGGACGGCGGGCGATTGATAATCGCCCCTACGGACGGGGGAGCGGGCGATTTTTTGCCGGAAATTGACTGTCATTCCGAGTGAAACGAGGAATCCCGTGTGGCGGCGCGTCGATTATACGGGATTCTTCGTCGCTACGCTCCTCTGAATGACAGGGGGGGCGAGGAATCCCGTGCGGGGCGACGGGAGACAGAGGACGCGCAATGCGCGCCCCTACAGGACGGGGGAGCGATCTATTTTTGCAGGCAGCCGAGAATATACGCCAGCACGTTTTCCTTTTGAGAGGGTGTGAGAAGCACCCATTTTTCAAGTAAATTTCTCTGTTCATCTGTCAAATGATCGTCCTCGTCCGGCTGAACGAAAAACTGCGAAAGCGTTATGCCGAACGCGGCGCAAATCGCGGACAGCGTCGAGAGCGTCGGTGAGTTTTCCCGCTTATATAGGTTTGACAGCGTCGATTGAGGAATCGATGATTCTTTTGCAAGCCGATACTCACTCCAGCCGCGCGCCTCGCGCAAGGACGTGATTCTCTGCAATATATCCATTTGCGCATCACTCTTTTCTGACACATTTTACTATACATAGGTGAAGCACAATAGTTATAAAAAGAGTTGTAAATAGTTTACTTATGTGTTATAATTCCCCAAAGCGTATCCAAATATTCAGGGTAAAGGGGATTACAAGAATGGGCAAAAACGCGATGGTTCAATGCGCTGTCTGCGGGCAGGAGATAGCGAAAAGCGCGGCGGCATGTCCGCACTGCGGCGCGAAGAACAAAAAACCGATTTTCAAAAAGTGGTGGTTTTGGGCGGTTATCATAGTTATAGTCGGAATAATCGGCACGGCAACCCAAGGCGGGGATGCCCAACAGCCGCAGACGCCGGTTGCGACACCGGGTACCGCAACGTCAACGGCGCCGAGCACGCCTACGCCAAAGCCGACGTCTACACCTAAGCCTACGCCGGCGCCTACGCCCGAGGAGACAGTCAACCCGAATCTCATCGACGGAAAATTTGAGCTGATAGGCGAAGTCACGGCGGAGAAGGATACATTTGCGCTGTACATCACGGGAACGCTCAAAAACACGAC
>JAISKU010000085.1 GCA_031261245.1 Oscillospiraceae bacterium
GAGATGGCGAAGATATCCGCGATAACGCAGGCGTGGAACCTCAAGCTCGCGCCGCATTTCTGGCCGCAGTTCTCCGCGCACCTGCTTAGTCCCGCGCCGCACGGGCTGTACCTTGAGACGTTCGCGTCGGCAAAGGGCGTGAACCCCGGCGGCGAGATTATTCTCGACCAGCCGCCCGTTGTGAACGGGTTTTATGAGATTCCGGAGAAGCCCGGCCTCGGGCTGACGTTTAACTCGGATTATTTGGAGAAGTACAGGGTGGATTAGCGGCGGCCGGAATCAGATTCCGCCGTAATATTCAATGTACATGTACCAGTCGTCGTCCAATCTGTACTGATAAATAAACTTCGACTTGTATTTTGTCTTGACGTTGTGCCCGGGTTCATATACGAAGCTTGAGCGCATCGCTCCGCCGGAGAAACCCGGAACCATCACCCAAAATTCATACGGTCCGTACCACTCGTTCTCTTGCTCCGATATTTTCTTCTCAAATTCCGCGCGACTGTTGACAAATTCTTCTTCCGCCAGCGGAATTTGCGGAATAAGCTCCTTTACCATGGAACTTGGCAGGAAAACGCAGGTGATAACAAAATACAGCAACGCAAGCGCGGCGGCAATCAGCAGCACCGCCGCGATAACTCGCGCGATTTTATTCTCACGCCAACTCAACACTATTATGAACAGCACCTTTGAAATAAACCGCAAAACAACAACGGATATTGCAATAATGAAGAGCGACACGGGGAGAAGTAAAATCGCAGGGAAAAACGGAGATTTTATGGCGCTCGAAATCGAGAGAAGCACTATGAGCGGCACGCCGATTGCCGTATACCACGCGAATTTTTTCGCTTTTGCTATTACGGACAGCGGAATGCCGTCCTTGTCCAGCGGCTCATTTTCGCGCTCGGCTTTGTCTATTTGCTTCATAACGCTCCTCCGGGCTTTCACCCCAAACGCATCGCCACCTCGGAGACGGCGGCGAGGCCGAGCTCCACGTCGGTGCCCCACTGGCTCGTGACATTGTGTTTCCGCATGTAGGTGTTCACGTCGAGCCGCCCTTTCGCCCCGCGAGAGCGCGCCTCCTGCTCGGCTGCCTGCGCGGACGCGTCCTGCGCCGCCGCCTGCGCCTCGTCGAGGTCGTCAAACCGGCGGCTTCCCGTCGGCGCGTGGACGATGTAGTATGTCTTGCCCGCCGCGAGGCGCTGGGATATCTCCACGCGCACGGTGACGTTGATGTCCGCTTTCAGCGCGCCGAGGGCGTTGGCGACCTCCGCGTGCTCCGGCAGGAGACATCTCGTGCCGAGCGCCTTTGCGACGGCGGGGAGAAAGATATGCGTCGGCGCGCCGATCCCGACGAGCGCGGCGTTCGTGCCGAGGCTGTAGCGGAAGAGCGGGTTTTCGTCGCCGTCGCGCTTCGCCCACGCTTCGCGTATGAGGAACTGCGTCTGCGCGTCGAGGCCGTCGCGGAAGCGCTCCGGGAATTGCTGCGCGAGGATGATGCGCAGCAGATTTTCGTACAGGCGCCCCTCCACGAGGCCGTAGACCTCGTCGGCGAGGGCGGCGATCGCCTCGGGCGTTGCTTTGCGGTGTTGTGAGAGGAGCACGTATTTTGCGGCGAGCTCCGACGCCTCGGTGTCGTACTCCGAAAAGTCGCCTTTCAGGTGCATGAAGTCCGTCGGCGTGAGGCCGCAGCGCATGACTACGCCCTCCGCCTCGAGCCGCTCACCGTCGAAGTGGTAGACGTCAATTCCGGCGGCCTCCTCGAGCTGTTCGAGTATGCACGGGCCGCGGCGCAGCAGATTTATTAGCTTGCGCTCGTCCTCGTTGTACTGCTTTTGCTTTGCCGGTTCGCGGACGAGGTAGAAGAATTCGTGCAGCGGATAGCGGTTGATGTGCTTTTTGTACAGCAGCTCCGCAAGCGCGGTCTTTATCTCCGGCCAGCGGCGCGCCGCAACGCAGAGCGGCGTGGCGCGGCGCGGGAAGAGTTGCAGCTTGCCGTCCTTCAGGCGCACCGTGCTGTCGCCCCCGAGGGCGAACGGGTCTACGAACACGCCGCGCACGGCCGTGTGCCAGCCGCCGAGCTGTATCCCGCCCTCGGCCGCGACCGCCCTGCCGCCGCGCACGACGGACACGTCCGTCGTCGTGCCGCCCATGTCGATTATTACGTAGTCCTCCCCGTCGGAAAAGCTCTTCCCGGCGAGGACGCTCGCCGCCGGGCCGGACAGAATCGTCTCCACGGGGCGCGATATCGAGAAGTCCGAGGACATGAGGCTCCCGTCGCTGCGCACGACCATGACAGGCGCGCGGCAACCGCGCGCGGCGAAGTCCGAGAGCGCCGCATCGACAAATTCGCGCACAATCGGCGACAGGCGCGCGTTTAGAAGCGCGGTAGCGGAGCGCACGAGGACGTTGACCTCGCTCGTGAGCTCGCTCGCGCTTGTACACGGGAGATTGAATATCTCCTCCGACAGCTTTTTGGCGCGCTTTTCGCAAGGCGCGCCGTTGTATATCGCGTACAGCTCCGCCGCCGACAGCGCGTCGGCGTCCGCGAGCCACGCGCCGTGCTCCGCGATTACGGCGTCCCAGTCCGGCTCGTCTATTATGAGGCCGTCGGCGCTGCCGTGGGTGTCCACGCCGCGCACGCTGTCGATCCGCAGGCCGTAGCTCTCCGCCTTGAAGCGGCGGATATGCTCGTCCGCGAGACCGAAGATGAGCATTTTCGCGCGGCCGCCCTTGTCCTCAAGCACCGCGTTCGTGGCGAGCGTGGTCGAAAGTGAGACGAGCAGCGCGCCGCGTATGAGCTCCGGCGGGAGCATGTCGAGCGCCTGCCC
>JAISKU010000100.1 GCA_031261245.1 Oscillospiraceae bacterium
GCTCTCGCGCTCCGGATAGCGCAGCGCCGTGAGCTTCCCGCCGAAAACGCAGCCCGTGTCGATGCACACCGCGCCGTTCACGTTCCGCACCTCGGGAACAGGCGTGTGGCCGTAGACGATGAGGGCGCGTCCGCGGTACTCCTCCGCCCACGGCAGGCGCACGGGCAGACCGAACTCGTCCGTCTCGCCGTCCGTGTCACCGTAGAGGCAGAAGCTGCGGACGCGCGACGACGCGCGGCCTTGCAGCTTTTCCGGCAGCCCCGCGTGCGCGACGACAAGCCGCCCGCCGTCAAAAACGTAATGGCTTACCAGGCCGTCGAGGAACACGGCGACCTCGCGCCTGAAATCCTCATTCTGCCCGTCGAGCTGTTCTATTGTGGCGTCCAAGCCGTGCGTGCGCTGAACGTCCTTGCCGCGCAAGTGTTTCAGCAGCTTCGCGTCGTGGTTGCCGGGGACGCAGTACGCCGCGCCGGACGCGCACATGTTCATCACGAGCCGCAAAACCTCTACGTTCCCCGGCCCCCTGTCGCACAAATCGCCGAGGAAAACCGCCCGTCGCCCCTCCGGCGGCGCGGCTGCGAAATTCTCCGCGTCAACCGCGTAGCCGAGCTTTTGAAGCATCTCCGCAAGCTCGTCAAAGCAGCCGTGAACGTCGCCGATGATGTCGAACGGCCCTCTCTCGCTCTTTTTGTCGCTCCACAGCGGCGTGCGGACAATCTCGCATTCCGCGATATCCGCCTCGCTCTTTAGCGTGTAGACAAAACGGAAGCCGTCCTTTTTCAGATATTTCAGCGAGCGTTTCAGCTGCGCGGACTGCTTCGCGATGACCGACGCGCCGAAGTCGCGATCCGCGCGCTTTTCGTTGCGCTCGCGGCAGACCTGCTCCGGCAAATCGAGGACAATCGCCGCGGCGTGGATATTCTGCTCTTTCGCGAGCCTGATTATCTCCCGTCGCGCGTCGGACTGCACGTTTGTCGCGTCGATTACAGTCAGCAGGCCGAGCTCCAGACGCTTGCGCGCGACGTAATACAGCGCGTCGAACGCCTGCGCCGACACGGCCTGATTGTTCTCGTCGTCAGAGACGAGCGCGCGGAAATAATCCGACGAGAGAACCTCCGTCGGCTTGAAATGCGCCTTTGCGAACGTGCTCTTACCGCTACCCGACACTCCCACGAGCGCGACGAGACACAGCTCCGGTATCTCTATTCGCATAGCTCAAACACCCCCATCTGCGTCGGAGAGCCGTACTCCGCGCTCACGTCGCCGATTCCCGAAATCGCGACTTTGTAGCCGCGCCTCGCGGCAACTGCCTCCGCCCAAGCCGAAAACTCACTGCGCGTCCACTCAAAGCGGTGGTCGCCGTGGCGCATTTCGTCCGCCGTAAGCTTCTCGTACACCGCGTTGTAGTCGCGGTTCGGCGTCGTCAGCACGATTACGCGCGGCTTTGCGTACCCGAACAGCACGCGCTCAAACACATTCAGCCGCGCCGCGTCCAGATGCTCAATCACTTCCATCACGCTCGCCGCGTCGTAGCCTTGAATCCGCCTGTCCTTGTACGTCAGGGAACTTTGGAACAGCGTCACGCGCTCGTCTGTTCGCTCGCTCGCGGTTTCGAGCCGCAGCCTGTCCGACGCGCGCTTGAGCGACGATTGCGACACGTCCGTCCCCGCGATTTTCGCAAATTGCCCGTCCCGCAGCAGCAGACTCAGTAGCCGCCCCTCGCCGCAGCCGAGGTCGATTACCGTCCGCGCGC
Organism: Oscillospiraceae bacterium; assembly: GCA_031261245.1. Taxonomy (GTDB): domain Bacteria; phylum Bacillota; class Clostridia; order Oscillospirales; family Oscillospiraceae; genus JAIRRO01. The sequence continues at coordinate 1,754 of JAISKU010000100.1, forward strand.
CCGACGCCTTCAGCGCATCGAGCACGGCGTCAAGCCGCTTCGCGTTCAGACCCGGCTCGCGCGCGGGCTTTTCCTCCGGTTCCTCAAGACCGTCGTTCAGCCGCGCGAAATACTCGCCGACGAGGTCGCGCTGGCGGTGCAGATAGCGGTCAACTATGAACTTGCGCTCGGGGTGGGTTTCGAGCCACTCACCGCCCGAACGCAGAAGCTTGTCCACCTCGTCGTCGCCGACCCAGTAGTGCTTGTGCCTGTCAAAAACGGGCAGGAGTACGTAGATATGCCGCAGCAAATCCCGCAGGCGGACGCTCCCGCGCAGGGTCAAATCGACGCAGCGGCTCTCGCCCCACTCCGGAAAGCTCTCGTCCAGAGCGCGTGCTTCAAAGCTCACCGAGTACCCCAGCGGCCCGAATACTCGCGCGAGCATCGCAAAATCCGTGTTGCACGGGAGCATTGTGATCTCCGCCGACAGCTCCAGCGGCGAGTCGGACAGCTCCTGGTGCGCGTCCGCGCGCCCCGTCATCGCCGTGCCGAAAACCTTTGCGATCGCGACGCTCATAAACGACGACGAGACATACGGGCGGTCATTCACGTAATCAAACAGCCCCTCCGCGCCGCCCTTGCCCTTCGCGAGGTCGAGCGGGTCGATATCGAGCAGCAGCGCCGCAGTCGTGCGCCCGTCCGTGACCTCGGGGTAAAAGACGTGCGCCATGCCGAACGTGAGGTCGAACGCCTGCGGGCAGCGGTTCGGGTTTTTGTAGAGCAGATACCCGAGGTCGGACGTGCCGCGCCCCGTGTAGGTGATGGTCAGGAGCATATCGGAACCTCCCGTGATTTTTTAATGAATATATCATATACCCGGCAATTTCGCAACAAACCTCCGGTTTATCCCTCGTATCCGTTGCAATTTTGTCGAAAGCTTGGTATAATCGCGGAAAAACAAAGGTTGGTGACGCATATGCCGACGGAACGGCACCGCCCGACCGCGCTGCTACCGAACAGAATATTCCCGAGCTATCAGCTGTTCGCGACGGCGGGCAACGGGAAACTCGCGCCCGAAAAGACGCTCGTCCGCTGCGTCCTGCACGCGTTCGCGTGGCTGCGCGGGCGCTTCCGCGAGCTGGAGCGCCCGACGGAGCTCGTCTGCGCGCCGCCGGAAGAGAGCGCGGGCGTGAGCTTCGCGGACTTCAAGTCGTTTGAGCTGAACGTCGGCTACAAGATAGAAACCGTCTGTTTGCAGGAGGAAAAGGCGTGGGCGCTGCGCCTCACGGAGCCGGATCCCGGCGCGACGCTCACCGACGGGACGACGCGCGCGGCCGTCGCCGGGCGGATTTTTGAGACGAATATCGCGTTCCGCCTGATTGAGAGCAAGGTCGAGTGCGGCTTCAAAACCGTCGTTTCCGAGCCCGAGGGTACGGCGGAGCCGTGCGAGGTGTTCCGCTACGCGCTCGTGCGGAGCCTCATCGAGGACGCGCAAATCGGTCTGTCGCACGGCGCGTATCCGCTCCGCGCGGAGCCGCTGTCCGCCGCGAACGCAAAGGACGCGCAAAAGCTCACAAAATGGCTCCGTGACGACCGCCGTATGCTGCCCGCGGTCGTCCTCGTCGAAGCGGACGCGGGCGAAAAACCCGCGCCGCCGCTCAATTTTGCGAAGCTGGACTTCGCGCGCGTGTCGCTCGCGCCCCGACTGCCCGCCGCGCCGCCGGTCGCGCCGAAAAAGCGCGAACCGGACGTTGACTGGAGCTTCGCCATGGGCTTCGCGCAGGTGTTCACCACAACCGCCGAATTCCTCTATACCGCCGGCGACACGCTGCTCGTTGAGCCGCAGTTCTCCGGCGAGGTCGTCAACGTTCGCGGTGAGCCGGACGCGCGTCTGCGGGAGCGCGTGAAAAATTACCCCGTGGGCAAGCCCATAAAATACGGCAGCGTGATGTTCGTCACCGAGGCAAAAATCGTCGAGCTGGAGGCGCGCATTGCCGCGGACTCGAGCCGCGGAGAGATGCTCGCTGACTTTGAGCTGCAAAAGGCCGCCCTGCGCGACAGCTTCGGCGAAAAGCAGCGGCAGCGCGACCTCGAATTTATCGCGCTCGAAAAAAAGCTCGCCTCAGAGCGCGGCAGACGCGAAAAAGAGGAGAAAAAAACCGCGGAGCTGCTGCGAAACATCGACGAAATCAGTGAAAAGCACAGCCGCGACCTGCGCCGACGCGACGCGGAGATAGCCTTTCTGCGCTCAAAGGCCGCGCGCCCGAAAAAGCCGCAGGAGCTTGCGGCGTGGGCGGCGGAGCGCTTCGCCGGACAGCTCGAGGTCTTTGACAGCAACAGAATAAAGTGGGGCGAGATTGGCGACGTCGAGCTTTTCTGCGACGCGCTCGACTACCTCGCGGCGGAGTACCTCGCCAATCTGCTCGGCGAGCTCCCGGAGGACGAGATGAACGACGCGAGCTCCGTCAAGTACAACAGGGGCTTCGATGTCGGACTCGTTACCGGCACCTCGCCGGAGGTCTACCACGGCGATTACCACATTAATTACGGCGGAGCGGAGCGACTGCTCGACCGCCACCTGCGCGTCGGCAACAGGACGGAGAACCTGCTGCGCGTATACTTTTTCTTTGACAAGGAGCGACGGCTCATTGTAATCGGCTCGCTGCCCGGCCATTTGCCGACCGTAAGTTACAGCTGAGAGGTGACGTATGAACCTGTCCAAATCCCGCTATTGCAGCGCTGTGCAGTGCCCGAAAATCCTCTGGATGCAGTCGCACATGCCCGAGGAATACGACGAAACCGTGATGAATGCGAGCACCCTCGCGATGGGAAACGCCGTCGGTGACCTCGCCATGGGCTACTACGGCGACTTCACCGAGATTCCGTACAGCGACGACAAATCTGCGATGCTCGCCGCGACACAGGCGGCGCTGAACAACGGCGTCGCCGTGATTGCCGAGGCGTCGTTCGCGGTTGACGGGAACTTTTGCAGCGTGGACATTCTGCGCAATTTCGGCGGGTATGTCGAGATTGTCGAGGTCAAAAGCTCGACCGAGCTGAAGGACATCTATCTGCACGACATGGCGTACCAGTGCTACGTCCTGCAACAGTGCGGGCTGAACGTCGCGCGCGTGTCGCTCATGCACATCAACAACCAGTACGTCCGGCAGGGCGCGCTGGATTTGCGGGAGCTTTTCACCGTCGAGGACCACACGGCTGACATGGACGCCCTGCTCGCGGATATTCCAGACAATATCGCGCGCTTCAAGGCGATCGCTGATCAGAGTGATGAACCCGATATCGGCATAAGCGAAAACTGTGACAAGCCGTATGAGTGCGGCTACAAGAGCCACTGCTGGCGGGATATCCCCGAAAACAGCGTATTTGACGTCGCGGGACATATGCACGCGACGAAAAAATGGGATATGTACCGGCGCGGCATCGTCACCTTTGCGGAGATTATCGCGTCCGGCGTAAAAATAAACGATAAACAGCGGCGGCAGGTGACGGGCGAGCTGTCGCGCGGCGCGCCCGAGATCAACAAGCGCGAAATTCGCCTGTTCCTCAATTCTCTCCGCTATCCGCTGTACCACCTCGATTTTGAGACGTATCAGGCCGCGATTCCCGAGTACGACGGACTGCGGCCGTACTCGCAGGTGCCGTTCCAGTTCTCGCTGCACATTGAGTACACCGAGGGCGCGGAGCCGGAGCACCGCGAATTCCTCGCGGAGGCCGGAGCCGACCCGCGCCGAGAGCTTGCGGAGCGGCTTTGCGCGGATATCCCCGCGGGCGTGTGCGTCCTCGCCTACAACAAGGCGTTTGAGCAGTCGCGGCTGCTTGAGCTCGCGCGGCAGTTCCCGGATTTGAGCGGACACCTCACGTCAATCCGCGAGAATATTGAGGATTTAATGCTGCCGTTCGAAAAGCAGGACTACTACGATTGGCGCTTCAAGGGGTCGTACTCGATAAAGTATGTGCTGCCCGCGCTCTGCCCCGGCGACCCGGAGCTGGATTACAACGCGCTCGACCTGATTCACAACGGCGGCGAAGCGATGGACGCGTTCCCGGCGCTCGCGGCGCTCCCGCCCGACGAGGCGGAGCCGTACCGCCGCGCCCTGCTCGCGTACTGCCGCCTCGACACCCTCGCGATGGTGAAAATTCTGGCGCGGCTGCGTGAGGAAGCAAAGAAGGACAAGAGCTTTGAATCGATATAGTGGACTGATCATCCTCGAGGTGCAAACATGATCATCAGCGCGTCGCGTCGAACGGATATTCCGGCGTTCTACTCCGAGTGGCTCGTGAACCGGCTGCGCGAGGGCTTTGTGCTCGTGCGCAATCCGGTGAATCCGTCGCAGATTCGGCGCGTCGAGCTCGCGCCGGAGTGCGTGGACGGCTTCGTGTTCTGGACGAAAAACGCCGCGCCGATGCTCCCGAAGCTCGACGCGGTTGCCGCGTTCCCGTACTATTTCCAGTACACCATCACCGCCTATGATTCGGACATCGAGCGCGGCCTGCCGTCGAAGCGCGACGTCGTGATTCCCGCGTTCCGGGAACTCGCAGCGCGCGTCGGAGCGGAGCGCGTCGTGTGGCGTTACGACCCGATTCTATTCACGCCGAGGTACGATTTCGACTACCACATCCGCGCGTTCACGCGGCTGTGCGGTTTGCTCGAGGGCAGCACGCGGCGGTGCGTCGTCAGCTTCGTGATTCCGTACAAGTCGATTGCGGGGAGCTTCCGTGCCGCCGGAATCGAGGTTCCGACGGGCGACGCGCGGCTGCGGCTCGCTGAAAAACTGCTGCAAACAGCGGCGGAGCGCGGGATTGCGCTGTGCGCGTGCTGCGAGTCGCCGGAGTTGTACGCGCTCGGCGTCAGCCCGACGGCGTGTGTGGATTCGGCGCTGCTCGGCGAGATTGCGGGGCGGCCGCTCGAGGTCAAGCGCGACAAAAATCAGCGCGACGGCTGCAACTGCGCCGCGAGCGTCGATATCGGCGCGTACAACACGTGTCTGAACGGCTGCGCGTACTGCTACGCGAACCACGGCGCGCGCCGCGTCGCGTCGAACGCGGCGGCGCACGATGCGACGAGTCCGCTGATAGTGGGGAATGTTTAAGATTTTTATTTTGTGCAATCAAGGCTTACCGTTTTTCGCGGTAAGCCTTGATAATTTCTAAATTGTCATATTACGAGAATTGTATTGACCCGCAAATCCCTTTGGTCTATAATTAAAACCAATATTCTGTGGAGGTGCAGCAGTGACGACATATAAAACGATATACAATGCGCAGGTGAGTTGCCCCCCTTCAAGCAGAAAAAATACATACGAAAAACTGAAAGACTTTGAATCGAATTTTAGTACAATGGCCGCAAATCTCCAAATCAATGGTACTGTTGACTACGAGATCGGGTATCAGGAAGAAACGGAATATTTTGACACGCTGTTCGATGTGTCAAAGGTACTGCTAACATGCGGCTTGAGTAACGATATATTCAAGAGCAAGAATAGAGGCCCTATTTATTTCAGCCATTCTGTATTCCCGGACACAAAAAAATACTCTGACTTTCGCAAAGCAATGAGAGCGCTTGACGCCATCGGCTATGTCAGTTATAAGGGCCATCGCGGGAATCCCTCCAATGCTTACATTATAACGGGCTGCGACATAACAATTGCTGATGATGAAGTAAAATCGCGTTTTCTCTCAAAGGACGCATGGTACGAGGTGTACATAATGGGAGTGGTACGAACGATTATGGAAACATCTTTCAATGAGGTGCCGTATGAATTGGCGACAGGCGTCACAATCAGGTTAAATAACAATGACATCACCGACTGTGATGTTTTGCTTGCGGTTGGCAATTCTGTTTTTTATATTGAAACAAAAGTAAGTGCTTATAAGGGCAAAGAATATGAGTCTTACATGAATAAATACGCTAACCACATCGAACTATTCGGATTTTCCCCTGTAAACGCTTGCTTTGTATGTCTGAACAAAACCGATGAGAAGTTAGCCGAAATGAGAACCTACGCAAACGGACGATTTCATGTTCATGATAACCGCTCATTTCCCATGTGGATTGAGAACCGCATTCGGGAAGTATTAAAAAAATAACCGCACCCGCTGCGAAAAACCGTAAACCGCACCTCAATAAATTAAGTAATGCAAAACAATTAGGAGTGATATCTGATGACAAGAAAGAAAAAATTCTTCGCCGCGATTAGCCTTATCGACAAAGAAGAGCGTGAAGCCATATCATATGCGTTCCATGAATCCTGCGAGATTTCAGGCGGCTATGTTATGTCTGTCCACAATCCCGTTATGGCGTTCATTATGGACAAGGTGAAGCCCGATGAGGAGCTTGACCTGTACCTTATTCTGTGCCGGGGCGACTGCGCCAACGGAGCGTTATCCGGTTCTGCGGCGAGAAACGCGGACAACAAAATCAGCACCGCCGTCGCCAAACGCCTACAGGAAATTCTTGGCGCGGGAAACGGTCTGACTGTTGATTCCCCGGTAGTTTTTGACGGCGCCTCACAGGCTTCCGGCGACTGTGACTTAAATACCGTACGCGAGATGTTTCGCAAAAAGAACGGCGCGGACGCGGACTTCAGGTGTACCGTCCATCTCGTGGACGACAGCGACAGCGAGGGTAATACGCTCGGCAACAGCAGCAAGGCGTATATTCAGCTGCTTCGCAAGCTCATCAAGCTGATTGAAGACCACGACATTATCTATGTTGACACCACATATGGGTTTAAACCATTATCTGAAGTATGGAGAAATCTCTGCATATACGCTGTTCGCGCGAAAACCGGGGCGGAGGTCGGCGCGTTTTCATACGGCAGCCTATACGGCGTTACGAACGAGAACCCGACAATCTTCAACAACCGCGCCTTTTTGGTAATGGGCGATATAATGAGCAACGCCTACGACAACAAAACCACGGACACGATTATTAACGACTTGCTTGAGGATTTGCAGAACGACAACTGGGACGAGGATGATTTAGAGGACGAGGAGGTATAATCGTGGGAGCAAGGGAGCAGTGGCTATCCGAACAGGATTGGGAAACTGCACGGTCAAGAATAAATGAGGCGGCGAATGACGGAAAGTCTTCTGATGCTGTTCTGCCCTACTTTCTCAACGAAAACGGCGTACGGGTCGGAAGGCTTAAAGAATATTACGGCGTGACGCTTTGCGAAATCAAGACAATCAAAGGTGTTTTATTTTGCGAACCCGGGGACATGGTGTGTATCGTAAGCGATAAGCTGTCAAAATATAAAAAATACTTGAGTGACAAGGGCTGCGAAGCAAAGGAGTTTTTCGAGTATCTGTGCGGAGAATTTACGCCCCATCCGAAGTTCGCCATTAAGCGGGCCCACCTTGACATAAACAACGAGCTCACAGAAGTACAGGAGAAAGACTTTTCAAAAATACACAAATATCTGACGGAATTGGCGGGTACCGAAAACACTGACGACCATAAGGAGCTTATTTCGGCGCTGCTGAATTCAGGGGACGCCGATGATGACCTACGCAAATTGGGAAAGCGGCTTGACGCGAAAAAAACGCTTACCGTCAAAAAGAAACTGCGCGAATATGAGTCCCTGCGGTTGTCGCCGTCATTGTCACTTGACAAAGAGCGCGGCGACGACATCACGTTGTACGATACCTTGTCGAGTGATGACGAGTATGAAATAGAACAAGATGTTCAAAGCAATGACCATGTTTCGGCAAACCTAAACAATGATTTAAACAACCTGTTTGGCGCCAAGATTGAAAGGCGTGTTCTGGCGACAAAGTATCTAACGGAGAATATTATCAAGACCAGCCCAAATGTGTCAAACTATCGCAGAAAGTACGAACGCGAACACGGCGGCAAATTGCCTGTTCTGAAATACTATGTCGTCAATTACAAAGGTGTCCGCAGCGCGCTGGAACAATGTTCAAAAAAAGAATTGTCAGAATATGCGCAAGTCGATTGTGTCAACCCAAAAAGCAAACGCGGCCTCTGCGCTGATTGTGACCCGCAATGCGAAACTTATTGCGAAGTGGATGCCAAAACAATAGCGACGGCATACGCAGTATCGGCCGGGAGATATATGGTTCAGGTCGCGTGTCATATATTCGCAAGCGGAAAAGTTCCGTCAAACAGGCAGTTGCAAGAGTTCGGCGATATTTCGGGATTATACAGCGTATCACCGCTTGACGATAGGATGATAAACAGTATGATTAAAAATCTCGCAAAAAAATATAAAATAAGGTGGTGAGCGGAATGTCAATATTCGCGGTATACGACACGACGGGTATCCAAGACTATGTGTTCGCGTCTGGGAAGTTCTCCGAGTGTAAAGGCGCGTCTAACCTTGTGCGATCAATTTTTGCGGACATTCTGCCAGGTGCCATGCCTCCCGGTAGCATCACCGATTGGAAGCCCCGCACGGACATACCGCTTGACCGCGCCGCGCCCGCCGAGCTCGTGTGCGCGGGCGGTGGCAACGCCTATGTGGTTTTCAAAGACGAGAACACTTTCCGGGACACAACGAAGCGGTTTCTCCGAGCCGTGCTTGAAAAGACTTGTGGGATGGGTATCGCGGTCGCGGCGGTTGAAACAAATCTTGCGAACTTTGCCGCCGATTATAAAGAGCTGCAGCGGCGCATATCGCTCACAAAGGGCAACGTCAACAGGACGCTCATAGCGGGAAGCCGGAACATCACGCAATCAACCGCGCAGACGAACGAGCCCGTCACGAGGGTCGTATTGCGCCACAATAAATATGTAAGCCTGTCCGAGGGGCAGTATCTCAAAACAAAATATATTCCCAAGGATATTCCCAAGGGCGCAAGAGAGTTTGACGATCTGACGGATGCGGGCAACAACTTTATCGGCGTAATCCACGCGGACGGGAATAACATGAGCGACAAAATCAGGGCGTTTGTGGCGAGTGAAATTGACTGGAACAGTGCCGTGCCGAAGCTTCGCCGTATGTCAAAAAACATTTCGGCTTATTTCCAACTTGCCTATGAGAAAACCGTGAGCGGCTTTGATTTGCCGATAATCTCGCTCGTCACGGACGGCGAGGACATGACATTTATAATACAAGGCAAATACGCCGTATCCTTCGCCGCGGAATATCTCAGAAATGTTGAACGCCTAAACAACGAAGCGGATATTAAGCCGTTTGACGACGACGAAACAATAACCGCCTGCGCCGGCGTGGCGCTGTTCCACAGCCATTTTCCGTTCATTGAGGCGTACAAAATGGCGGAGGAACTGTGCTCAAGCGCGAAAAGCGCGGCGCGACGCGCGCCGGACACATCATACGTGGACTTCCATATCCACAGCACGGGTTTTGTGACAACCGTTAGCGAACATAGGGGTAACTATTATCCGAATGTCGGAAAAAACCTGTATTCTCGACCATTACGGATTGGCGGCGGTTTTGAGGATTTTGAACAACTGACGGCGTCGCTTTCGGGCGGCGATAAGTATCCGCGCACAAAACTGAAATCGCTGCGCTCCGCGCTGAATAATCACGCGGACGGCGATTTTACCGACGCGCGGGCGCTGATCAAGTCGCTCGGTCTGTCGGACGAAATAAAACCCTCCAAAAGCGCCGAGGTTCACGAATACGCGCTGCTGAACGACGCGCTTGAATTTATGGATACCTATGAACGTGTCGCCGGAGGTGTGGCATGACGAATATAGAATTAGAACTATTGTCCGACACCCACGCGGGCGCGGGACTCGGCGCGTTCGGCGGTGTTGACGCAGAAATATCGCTCGACAAATACGGTCTGCCCATTATCCCCGCGAAGCGCGTCAAGGGCCGTCTGAGCGAAGCCGGAGAGGAAATACTCTCGGTATTTCCGCAGTATTCGGACATTTTTCTTAGATTGTTCGGCGAAAAGGGCAGCGAAAAATCCGGCGAGCTGGAAATCCATACGGGAACGCTTTCAAAGCCCTATCCCGCCGAGGATTTGGTAAAGGAGATAAAGAGCGAGCGGTACACGCCGAGTCGGGTGACGGAGCTTTTTACATCACTCCGTACGAGCACCGCCGTGAGCGAGGATGACGGATTGATTCATCAGACGGACGAGAGCGCCCTGCGCGTAATCCGCGTTGCCGACAAGGGCTTAAAATTCCGGTTTGATGTTGAATGCCCTGATGACGGAACGGAGTTTTTGGGGAAATGCTGTTTAGCGTTGCGGGACATAGGCGCCAATCGCACAAGAGGCCTCGGCGAGGTGAGGTGCAGGCTCGTCGTCTCCGACGAGACTGCGGAGGCGTCAATCGGCAAATTTGCGCCGCAGTCGGTCACGGAGCATTTGAAATGCGCGACATATTTCTTAGAGCTTACAGAACCGGTCGCGATTTCCGATGACTATATCCCCGGCTCGTTGATTTTAGGCAGCTTCTCAAGCGCATGGGTTAGGAAACATCCCGGCGTACCGCCGCATACAAGCCCCGAATTTCGCAGGCTGTTCCTTGACGGCGGCGTAAGCTTTCTCTCGGCGTATCCTCTCAGCGATAAGGGCAAGGTGCTCTATCCCGCCGAGCGCGGTATTCGCTCAAAAAAAGACGGCAACGAGATTAAAGACGCGAGCTTCGGCGACATTCCGGATGAATACACCAAAACCCTCACCGGGTTCGGATACAAAAGCGGCAGTAACTACCATCAGCTCGGCGGGGTATCGAGAGCCGTCGCCGCGCACCACGCCAGACCCTCGGACAAGTCGATCGGACACGCGGTGGAAAATGCCGGCGCGGAAAGCGGCGCGTTTTATAAATACGACGCGCTGGCGCAGGGCTTAAAATTTGTCGGCGGTATTGTCGGTTCTGACTCGGATTTAGAGATTATACATTCGCTCGCGGACGGAACCGTGCGGCTTGGGAAGTCGCGGAGCGCGCAATACGGAAACGTAAAATTTGACTGGACTGACTATGCGTTTTTAGAAAACGAAAAGCTCACCGTAAAAAGCGATGAGAGTTTTAAGATTATTTTGCGTTCTCCTTTAATACTTACGGACGATGACGGTACCGTCTCACCCGACCCGAAACTGCTGCTTGACGCTTTGAATCTCGGCGGTTGCTCTCTCGTGAAGGTGTTTTGCTCGGCGGCAGTCGCGGCAGGCTATAACTCAAAGTGGCTCCTGCCGCGCACGCAGGAGTTCGCGCTTGCGGGCGGAAGTGTGATTGTCGCAAAAAATGAAAGCGGAAAAGATATTGCGCTTGATTCTGTCGAAAACTTTGTTGGCTTACGCAGGGGCGAGGGCTTCGGGCATGTTTTTATCGAAAAGCTTACAGACTCAAGGCTGACTCACAAGCAGCCTGCAAAACAGGACACCGTAAGCATTGGCTCCGCTAAAACCCGGCATCTCAAAGAATTAATACTGAAACAGCAAGTATTATCACGCGTACAGTACGCTGTCGAGCAGAGCAAAGCAACGAATGTTACCAACTCACAGCTCGGCAGACTTCGCGGGTACCTGTCCGTGTGTGACAGCTTTGACAGTTTGGCCGAAAAGCTGAACAGCGTGGCTTGGAAGCAGACAAAGGACCGCGAAAATATCCAAAAATTCATCTTCGACCAAAAGGCCGAGGACGGCGACATTTTGAGTTTACTCAAACAAAAAGCCGAAAGCGTTGTCGAATCCGATATCTGGCGACTGCTTGACGAAAGAGCGCGGTACTATTGGTTCAAGACATATCTGATTATGCTGATACGCAGACGCAAAGGAGAGAAGGAGGGACAGTAATGAGCGAAAAACTCACGGTTAAGCGTGTTTATGCCGTTTGTAAAATGCGGCTTGAAGCACCGGCGCTCATTGGCACGTCCGAAGATATTGAGCGCGACCGCGATGTCGCGCTTAACAAGGACGGCAACCCGTTTATCCCCGGCACGACATTAGCGGGTATTTTGAGAAGCTCCCTGACCGTCAGCGATGCGGACACGCTGTTCGGCAAACGTATAAGAGCTAAGGGCGATGAAATCAAACAAAGTCCGCTATGGGTTTACGATGCAGAGATCTTTAACGGGCAGATTATCACTATCGATAATGTGTCGCTTGATGAAAATCAGAGAAACGCGAAAATACCTGAAAATCCGGAACTCGACCACATGAATAAATCTGCTAAAAACGAAGCGAAATTTGATATGCAGGCCGTGGACAAAGGTGCGGAGTTCGACCTCCGTTTGTGTCTGATTGTTCGCGATGGCGACACAAAAACAGAGATTTTGCTCGCTCGTCTGCTTGAGACGCTGAACAACCTCTACGTCGGCGGAAAAACCTCTCGCGGATTCGGTAAGTTGTCTTGCTTCGGTGTTTACAAACACGCTTTTGACTTCACGGGCGCGGATAAACAATCACAGATGGACGCGTGGCTCGCATTTGAAGATTGGAAAACGCTTGAAACGGATGAGTACAGGCAAGACCTCGTGTTTATACCGCCGGTAGGTGTTTCGACGCTTTCCGCCAAATTGACGCTGAACGGCGCCGTGCTTGTCCGCGACATATATTCCGTTGAGGATGACGAGGACTTTGCGCACACTAAAAGCGCGGGATCTTCCGTGATATACGGCACATCGTGGGCAGGCGCGCTACGCGGTGGTTTGGCGCGGTTGTTCAAGTCAAACGGATATGAGAGCGCCGAAGCTTTCCTTGACAGCGTGTTCGGCAGACAGTATGGCGATAAGGCCGTAACCGAACCGTCGAAAATCCGCGTTGACGCGTCATATATCAGCGGCGGCGAACGGCTGATATACTCGCGCAATAAGATAGACCGGTTCACCGGCGGCACTGCAAATACTGCGCTGTTTACTAACCGTCCGCATTTCGGCGGTAAGACAATACTCACTGTACAATTCAAAACAGCCGATGTCGCTATAAGAGAGCTGTTGCTGCTTGCGCTTGACGCCCTGAACAAGGGACTAATTACGCTCGGCGGCGAAACCTCAATCGGGCGCGGAGTGTTCACCGTTGGTCGCGTATCCCTTGATGGTCAGAAAGCTCAATTCGGCGCTAAACCGACCGCGTTAAAGGAGGCGCTATCGCATGTTTGACGAAAAAATCGGCAACAAATTCGGAAACAATAAGGCGTGGGCCGTCTGTACTATGTACCACGGTGTGATCATCGGCAAATGGGACGGTAAACGCCTGAATTTTCATAAAGACGCGGAGTTCTCAGAGGATTGCGTCACGGAAATGCGCGTATTTAACAACGACGCGGAGCTGCGCTTTGTTAAGACAGACGGCGGTATAAAAGAGCGCTATATCACGGATGGCGCAAATTCAGACGTATACGACAAAAAGTATCTCGTCTACGGTACGGATTACACGCCGGACAGCGGCGGAATATTCCTAACCGAAGAACGCGGCGGCAAGCTGTGGTTTCCCGCCGTACCGGAGTTTGCGGACGGAAAGGTAAACCTCTGGCTCGGTATCCGCAACTATTTGAAATACAACCCCGTGTCAATTGGTGATGACGATACAAAACGTCAGACAGGCAAACCCGCGCTTGAGGTCACTGATTATCGTTACTTTGGATTTTACGAGGGGTTATCGTCTGACGGCACAGCTACGACGGAGGTTTTGCTATGAGCTTTGTGAATCCGTATAATTTTGTGACGCTTGAGGATTCCTGTGAGAAGAAAAATCGCGACATTCCGATAAACGCCGAACGCTCCGGCGAAACCCTCTATACGGGTGAGTTCGTCTGCGAACTGACTACGCTCACGCCGCTGTTTATCCCGAATACAACTAATGATAACACCTTCCCGGATACGGCAAAACAAAATTTGGACAAATACAATTCGGCGCTTGAACCTGACGGCAAGAAAGAGACGGAAACAAGCAAATCCTACGACTTTTTCAGCTACTCCGATATGTCAATAAAAGGCGCGACGCCAACGCAATCCCCGGTAATTCCCGGTTCATCGATTCGCGGCGTGATCCGCAGCGTGTTTGAAACGGTCACAAACAGCTGTATGTCCACAAGCGACGGCAAAGAAACTCCGCTGTATAGACGTACACCTGCCGCAAAGAGCAAGTTCGGCGTCATTAAGAATGGTAAGTTATACTACTCCGGAACAGAGAAGCTTCTCGTGAAGGTGGATAATCCAAACTATTCTGCGCATCCTTTTGGGGCCGGTCTGCCGCTCTTACGCGGGTTGGCAAACGGGCAGGAAATATGGGTCACGCCGACTCAGGACAGATTTATTAAGAAAATCAAAAATAGAGACGGCACTTTCAAGATGATTTCTCTTAATCGCGGTGTTGCAAGTAAAAACCCGGTGGGTGAAGGGGTGTGCGGATACTACCTAAAAGGCGAACCCTTTGGAACGAAAAAACACTTTGATGCCGTTATGGTTCCAAACCTTACTTCAAAACCCTATGTCCTCACAGACCGCGACAAGGAGCGGCTCAAAAAGCTGATAGAGCTATATTCGCACGACAAAGATGGCGTTAATCAGACCCTCGGACACAATGAGTACAAGGACTTCCTTGATGCGGAGGTTAAACCCGTTTACTATTCGGAGGTCGGCGGTAAGTATTATATTTCTCCGGCAAGTATCACAAAAGAGGTATTTGACCGTACAATCGCGGGCATACTCCAACATCAGGGCGGTTTCAACGCTTGCTCGAGAGCGGACAATCTGTGCGAGGCGTGCCATCTGTTCGGAATGATTGAAAAGGGCGAAATGGCGAAGACGCGCTCGTCGCGCGTTTCGTTCCGCGATGCGATTGCGCGCGACGCCGGAGACTATATGGGTGACGTTACATCTATGGCAATTCTCGGCTCGCCAAAAATTACCGCAACCGAGTTCTATATGCAACAACCCCGAAAGAACAATGATGTCTTCAACTACGATTACGAGACAATCAATAAGCAATCGTCATTGCTCCGCGACGACGCGGTGCGTTTGCGCGGACGCAAATATTATTGGCACCACGGAACCGAACCCAAATCCGCAGGTCTTGATGACAAGCCAAAACAATATCAAATCACACGTCCCGTGTTAAAAGGCAAAACCTTTGTGTTTACCGTCGCCTTTGAGCGCCTGACGCTTGACGAGCTGCGCAAGCTGCGGTACAGCCTTGAGCTCGACGAGACTCACGCCCACAAAATGGGTCACGGCAAACCGATAGGCTACGGGAGTGCGCGGGTAAAGATTGACCGTGATAAAAGCCGAGTATTTACACTTAGCCCGGATTTTGTGATTGTCTGTGCATCGTTGCCGGACGCGGCATATGAGTTCACCTATGACAACGCCGACTTCCTCGCGCTGACAGACATATCCGCGCCGAAAAAGAACGTTTCATATCCGAGAGGAACATATAGAGGCAAACCCACTGTATACGACTGGTTCGTGTTAAACCGCGAGGCAAACGGCGGCACCTCTACAAACCCGAGGTTTGCATATGTTCTGCCGAGGGCGAGCGCGCAGGATGTGACTTTACCGGAGATAACAAAGCGTGACAGAGAAATCACACAGGGCAGAGGGTCAAACCGCGCCGTAGTGTGGGATAGCTTTAACAAAAGCGACGGTATGCCCACTCAGTGACACGACAGCTTTGGCGCTGATCGTCTGAATCGTAAAACTCCTTGAAAATTTTCAAGGAGTTTTGTTT
The DNA here is from genome assembly GCA_031261245.1 of Oscillospiraceae bacterium. Taxonomy (GTDB): domain Bacteria; phylum Bacillota; class Clostridia; order Oscillospirales; family Oscillospiraceae; genus JAIRRO01. The sequence goes on from JAISKU010000100.1 coordinate 17,363, forward strand.
TGTTTTATCTGCGAAAAATCCAAAACCTCCCCACAATAAGATAATGTAGACACAAAAAATCATAATAAAAGGAGAACAACAGCATGAGCTACAACACTTACGACAAGTACGGCAACAAAAAAGGCTACAGCACAACCTCCACCGGTATCTTTGGCGGCAATACGACGAGTCACTACAACAACTCCGGTAAGCGCACGAGCACAACGACCTACGACAAGGGCATCTTCGGCGGCACAACAGCAAACCACTACGGCAGAGACGGCAAGAAATCCGGCTACAGCAAGAGGGAGACAGGCATGTTCGGCGGCAACTACACACAGCACTACGACAAGTACGGCAGCAAAACCGGCACTTCGCGACGCGAATCAGGTTTTTTCGGAGACAAGATCGTCCACTATGACAAGTATGGGAACAAGAGGGGCTCAAGCAAGAAGAGCGGGTGGTTCTAAGCCACCCGCCCCGAGCGAAAGGGGGTGAGGGAACAAAAAGTATATGCTCGCGTTTCGACTATTGGCGTAATTCAACATTTTATAATTTTAAGGAGAAAACAACACCATGAGTAAATTCAAACGAATCACCGCAATCGCACTCTCATTCATTATGATACTCAGCATGGGCGCGACCGTCGCGCTGGCGGCAAGCAACGACTACTCCATAAGCACACCATATTACAGAATAGGCACCAAGAAGCGACTCGATATCTACACGGACAGCAAAATGGCGGGGTGCGGAACCCCATACATCCAACTCGGCACAAGTTTATTGGCACCATACGCAGAGGTAACACTCAAAGTTCAGGACTTGACTAACGGCAAAACGAATACTGTAAAAATGAGACGAGGCTGCAAGCTGTATCTTGATCTAAACCACCGTTACTATATCACGGACACTTCGGCGCAGGTAACAAGCATCATACCGTACGACTGGAAACTAACAGGCACCTACAGAGTTTCGCGCATCGACTGCTAACCTTGCGGCAGGAGCGCACCGTCATAAAAAGCGGTGCGCTCCTCGCTTGTCTTACCGTTGTCGCGCCAATACCGCCAAGTGCGTTTGGCAAGCAGCTTGACTGCAATCAAAATTTTGCCGTAATATAGTTGACGAAATTGGCGTTCTGATGTATGATAAATGAGATAGGGCAGTGGTCTGAAAAAGTTGCACAGGTATCAAAAACGGGGGGTGTTTACAATTCAAGAATCTCGGCGCGAGATTGAAACCATAATAAATCCTTTCGTTTTTTACGACGTTGGGGCAGGAAATACCTTAACCTCGGTGCGAGATTGAAACCGATATTCATGTTGTTAATATAGATACAAAACGTAGGAAATACCTTACTCTCGGCGCGAGATTGAAACGTCATACTCATAGTGGTGTTGCTCCTTTCTTTTTTGTAGGAAATACCTTAATCTCGGTGCGAGATTGAAACTTTTCAGCGCCCTTTGGTTATGTGGATACGCTTAGGTCGGAAGAACCTTTATCTCGGTGCGAGATTGAAACTGCCATGTCTGGTACCTCCATCTTTTTAATAGCGTAGGAAATACCTTAATCTCGGTGCGAGATTGAAACCCCGGAGAAGTGACGTGACCAGTCACCGCGGAGTGTAGGAAATACCTTAATCTCGGTGCGAGATTGAAACGCAACCTTCCTTTCAAATCGTTGTCATCATAAAAGTAGGAAATACCTTAATCTCGGTGCGAGATTGAAACGATTTTCAGGGCACTAGCCCGCCTTTCTTTTGGCGTAGGAAATACCTTAATCTCGGTGCGAGATTGGAGAAACACATAATGAAATGTGTGGATTTTGTTCTGCAAAAGCGAGATTTATCGGGGCTTTACTCATCATTGGCGGTAAAGCTCCAGGCTTTTCTCATGTCAAAAACAGAGGGCGCCGCGGCGGAGTATCTGCACAAGCGCAATCTGCGCCCGTACAGCTTGTTCACTGTGGAGCAGCGGGAAAATATCATTTTTCGGCTGAACATCCTGACCGATGAGGCTCTGCCCTTGTACAATGCCGCGCTTAATACGCGTCGCTACGCAGTTACCGGTATCAATGGCGGCATAGACGTATTGGACACTGTGACTTATGACGATATGCCGCTTTCGGATTTGCGCGGCAGCGCTCCGAAGCAGTTTAAGCTGTTGCTTGCCTCCCCCGCCACGTATAAGCACGAAAATACTTACTCGAACATATTCGCGCTCGCGCCTCTGTTTTTTAGCGTTGCGGACAAGCTGCGGTTGTTTTTTGGAGTTGATATAAGCAACGCGGAGATAACTGCGCTATGTGAAACGCTGAAATTTGTACAGTACAACTTCAGAAGTGATACATACGCGGTCAAGCGCGGCAACGTAATACCGGCGTTTTCCGGCGAGTTTGCGCTTGCTCCGCGCGGCACGGACGCGCAGACAGAAAAGCTTATGCTTCTGTTGCGGTTCGCCGAATACTCCGGCGTCGGCGCGAAGACCGCGCTCGGAATGGGCGGTGTTTTACTCGATGAAAAATAGCGGACAACAAGTGTTAATCTCGCCCGCTACGAGATTTTAAGCACCCCTGAAATTTATTCAAGGATGCTTTTGTTTTTATGTGAAAAATCTGAAACCGCCTCTCAATATAAAATCAAACCCACAACCCCAAAGCTTTATTTTGAAAGGATTCCACCACCATGAAAAAAACAACAACCCGCCTGCTCACCGTCATCCTCGCGGTCGTTATCTGCGTATCCCTCGCCGTTCCCGCGCTCGCGGACTACACCGCGCCCGACTCCTCGGTGACTCTCAGCCACAACCCGGAGTACAACATCAGCTTCACGCTCACCGGACGAACCTTTGCCGTCAACGGCCTGCCGCAAACAGGAGATTTCCGCGTCCTCTGGCTGCAAATCGAGCGAAACGGCGTCCTGGTTTTTGAGAGCTTCGCCGAGCGCGGCGCCGACAGCCGCGCGTCCTTCACCCTCAACGGCCTCGGCGCGGGAAAATATGAGGTCTCAATCTACCACGCGCCTGTATATTATACCACGTACCACGGCATTGTCTGGGGAAGCGCCCTCACGCTCAACTGGACTGGCGAGCGCGGCGCTTTCACGGAATCCGCCGCGCTCTCACGCAACCGCGAGACTTACTCCTCAAAGCGCACGGACGTCGCCGCGCTGACCTACTACCTCGCGCCGTCACGCGATATTCAAAGCGACAACAAGGATATTGTCGCTCTCGCCAACACGCTCACGGCCGGAATTACCGACGATTACCGGAAGGCCGTTGTGCTTCACGACTGGGTGTGCAATAATATCTACTACAACTACGACGCGCTGTATGGCCGCGTTCCCTACGGCGACACCTCCGCCGCCGGCGTACTGAAAAGCCGCCGCTCCGTGTGCGAGGGTTTCACGAACCTCACCGCGGCGCTGCTCCGCGCCGTCGGCATCCCGGCAAAGCGAATCACCGGCTACGCGCTCGGCTTGACCGTCGGCGACGCCTTCCCCCGCAACCTCTGGACGGACGATTTATCAAACCACGCGTGGAACGAGGCCTTTATCAACGGTCATTGGGCGATTATCGACTCAACGTGGAACAGCGACAACAGCTGGGAATTCGGCGCTGTAACCGACGACGGGGGCTTGCGGAGCTACCGGTACTTCGACGCGGCCATGGAGAGCTTCTCGTTCGACCACGCAATCCTCGACTACTCCGAATCCGGCATTGACCGAACCGTAAACGCAAAGAAAAAGACGGCGGTGCCGTTCACGGGCAGGCTGTCCTTCAACGGCGCGGCGGTCACACCGGCGGCGTACACGGTGGACGGCAGCACCTACATAAAAATCCGCGACGTCGCCGCGCTAATGAACGGAACAGAGAGCAGCGTAGACGTCGGCTATATCGGCGCGAGCAATACGATCGTTCTGAATACCGGCGCCGAGTACACGCCGAACGGCTCGGAGCTGCTCCCCGTGCAGGGGAAGAACAAGAGCGTCGCCGTTCCGCAGCTGCACATCACGATTGACGGCGTCGAGACATACCTCATGGCGTACAGCATCGACGGCAGCACCTACATCAAGCTGCGCGACCTCGGCAAAGCCCTGAATTTCGGCGTGGACTGGGACTCCGCCTCCGGTACCGTTCTTTTGACGGCGGAGCTAATCTCTCAACTCGCTGACGATTCCGCAACTCCCCCCGCCCCCCGGTAATACGGACACCCCACCACCGAATAGACTGTTTCATAACAATTATTCGGTGGTGTTTTTATGATTTCTGCTGCGCTTGCGCTCTTTTTCACGTCTCCGTTTCTCATGCTGCGCATGTCGGACGGCGGCGGCGCGTTCCAAAAACCCCTCTCGCCCGCGGAGGAGCGGGAGTATATCGACCGCATGATCGCCGGCGACGCCGACGCGCGCCGCGTGCTGATTGAGCGCAATCTGCGCCTCGTCGCGCACATCATGAAGAAGTATTACACACAGGAAAACGACAAGGAGGATCTCATCTCCATCGGCACAATCGGGCTCATCAAGGGCATCTCCACCTACAACCCCGAGAAAAAAGTCCACCTGTCCACCTACGCCAGCCGCTGCATCGAAAACGAAATACTCATGCACTTCCGCGGCCGTAAAAAATCCGGCGGCGACGTGTCGCTGTCCGACCCCATCGACACCGACCGCGAGGGCAACGCGCTCACGCTCATCGACCTGATAAGCGTCGAGGACGACATGCTTGAGAGCATCTCCGCCGAGGAGACGCGCAGCCGTCTGGAGCGCTATATCCGCGAGTCGCTCACCCCGCGCGAGTCGGAGATCATCGCCCAGCGCTACGGACTGCGCGGCCTCGCGCCCCGCACACAGCGCGAGGTGGCGGCGGAGCGCGGCATCTCGCGCTCCTACGTGTCGCGCATCGAAAAAAAGGCGCTCGAAAAGCTGCGGGAGCGCTTCCTCGACGAGGACGTATAATCTGCCAAAATAGTATTGACAACACGTCACAAAAAGGGTATATTTTTACTATACTTACAGAGTTTAGTAACAGAGCGGAGGGTTCAGGGTGACGACAAACACGCTTATTATCATATTTCTGTTCATAAGCTTTGTGACGAACGTCTTTCTGCTCTTCGTCACCGTACACAACTGTCGAAGCGAGAAGAAAAACTGGTTCGTGTTCTGCCTGATCTCGACCGTGTTCTTCATTCTCGGCAACTTCATGGAGGGCATAAGCCACTCCACGGAGGCCGCGCTGAGCGGCGTTAAGGTCATGTACGTCGGCGCGTGCTATATGGCGCCGCTCTTCCTGCTGTTCACGATGGACTACTGCGAAATCAACCTCAAGCGCAAGCTGCTGCATAAGCTGCTGCGCACGCTCCTGCTCGCGCTCCCGACCGTCAACCTCTTCCTCGTGTGGACGACGGAGTACACGCGCCTCATATACAAGGAATTCACGTTCACGGCGGACGCGACAGTCCGCGGCCTTCAGATCGTGTCGCAGGGGCCGCTCTACTACCTCGTCTACGGCACCGCGCTCGTGTGCATTCTCGCCTCCATCGCCATCGCCGTCGCGCGCATGATCAAGTGGAACAGGCGCGCCCGCCTCTCGCTCTTCCTGCTGCTCATAAGCGGCGCGGCGCCGCTTATCGCCAACGGCCTGTATATCCTCAGCTCGTACATATTCAAGACGGATCTTCACGGCGTGAACCTCACGCCGTTCGCCCTCGTCGTCACTTACATACTCTTCTACGTAAACGTGCTGCGGTACGACCTCTTCGATTTCACGCCGCGCGCCCGCTCCGCCACGCTCGACATGATACGCGACGGGATCCTGTTCCTCGACACGCAGCTCAACTACACCTCCTCGAACGCGATTGCCAGGTCGCTCTTCCCGGGACTGCGCGCGTTCGGCAAGGGCCGCCCGATTGCGGAGCTCCCCGAGTGGCCGGAGGAGCTGCGCGGACTCGACGCGGGCGAATCCGGCAAAAATATCCGGTTTAGCCTCCCCGGCGCGGACGGCGGCGACGCGCACGTGTTCAACGCGTGGGTCAACACGGTGCGAAGCGGCGACAAGGCACTCAGCGTCGTCATTATCATACAGGACGTCACGGACAACATTCTGCTGATGCAGCGGCTCGAGGACGCGGCGTATACGGACGGCCTCACGGGCCTGTACAACCGCAAGCATTTTATGGAGCTCGTCTCCATGCAGCTGGAGCACGCGCGCCGCGCCGACACACGCTCCTGCTTCCTGCTCTTCGACCTCGACCTCTTCAAAAACGTAAACGACACGTTCGGCCACCTCGCCGGTGATGAGGTGCTGCGCTTCGTCGCGCAAAATGTGCGCCGGACGGTGCGCGCCTACGACCTCGTCGCGAGGTACGGCGGGGAGGAATTCGTCGTGTTCCTCGCCGACACGGACGCGGAGCTCGCGGCGCGCCTTGCGGAGCGCATACGCGAGAATATCGCCGCCGCCCCCTGCGTCTACGAGGATATTGAGATACCCGTCACGTGCAGCATCGGCGTCACGCAGACGCGCGGCGACGATTCGATTGACGACGTGCTAAAACGCGCCGACTCGGCGATGTACCGCGCAAAGGAGACGGGCCGCAACCGCGTCTGCGTCCTGTAAGCGCATTTTCAAGCCAAAAAAAGGGCGTCCGCCGTGGCGGACGCCCCTTTTTACGCGTTTTTTCCCTATTTTCGCTTCAGCCTCGTCACGCGCAGACGCTCCACGGCGCGCGACAGGTCGATTTTTGACCGCTGGTACTCCGCCATGCTCCGCTTCTGCCGCAGCTGCTCCTCCGCGCGCAAAAGCGCCTCCTCGGCGCGCCTCGCGTCTATCTCGTCCGGCCACTCGCACGTCTGCACGAACATCATCACGCCGTTTCGCCGCACGTCCACAAACCCCTCGGAGGAGAACGCCTCGACCCACGTCCCGTCCGCCTTTTTTATGCGCGTGGTGGACACCTCGACGGGCGAAATAAGCGGCGTGTGATCCGCCATAAACGTCGCGGAGCCGTCCGGCAACGTGACGTAAAGCGCCTCGACCTTATCCGAGAAAAACAGCCTCTCCGGCGTAAAAATATTCAATTCAAATAATTTCGCCATATGTCACCTCGCGGTTCGCTTCGTCTTGCGTCCTTGCCGTAGGGGTCGATGTCCACATCGACCCGCCGTCCCTTTATCGACCCGCCGTCCCTTTATCGCCCGCCGTCCCCTTATCGCCCGTCGTACCCTTTATCGCCCCCGCGCGGCGGGGGAGATGTCGGCGCAGCCGACAGAGGGGGTTCTTCGACAGAGGGGGCGCAAATTTTGCTTGCCGTAGGGGTCGATGTCCACATCGACCCGCCAATTTTACAATCGACCCGCCAAATTTACAATCGACCCGCCAAATTTACAATCGACCCGCCAAATTTACAAAAATTGTTCAACACGGGTCGATGTGGACATCGACCCCTACAATTACAACCCCTTCGCTTTCTCCATCGCCTCGTCAATGTCCCCGACCATGAAAAACGCCTGCTCCGACACCTCGTCCACCTCGCCGCCGAGTATCGCCTCGAACGATCGCACCGTGTCCTCAAGCTTCACGAACCGCCCCTTCATTCCCGTGAACGTCTCCGCGACCGCGAACGGCTGCGACAGGAACTGCTGAATCCGCCGCGCGCGGTAAACCGTGCGCTTGTCTTCCTCACTCAGCTCCTCCATGCCGAGAATCGCGATGATGTCGCGCAGCTCGCGGTAGCGGTTCAGGCACGTCGTCACGGCGCGCGCCGTGTCATAGTGCCGCTGCCCGACGACGGCGGGCGTCAGTATGCGCGAGTAGGACTCAAGCGGCGCAACGGCGGGGTACACGCCTATCTCCGCGACGCCGCGGCTTAGAACCGTCGTCGCGTCGAGGTGTGTGAATATCGTCGCCGGCGCGGGGTCTGTCAAATCGTCCGCCGGGACGTAAATCGCCTGCACGGACGTTATCGACCCGTTCTTCGTCGATACGACCCGCTCCTCAAGCATTCCGAGCTCGGTGGCGAGCGTCGGCTGGTACCCGACGGCGGACGGCATCCGTCCGAGCAGGGCGGAGACCTCGTTGCCCGCCTGCACGTAGCGGAAGATGTTGTCAATAAAAAGCAGCACGTCGCGGTTCATCACGTCGCGGAAATACTCCGCCATCGTAAGCCCCGTCAGCCCCACGCGCATACGCGAGCCCGGCGGCTCGTTCATCTGCCCGAACGCGAGCGCCGTCTTGTTTATCGCGCCGGAGGACTTCATGTCGGCGATTAGCTCCGTGCCCTCGCGTGACCGCTCTCCCACGCCCGCGAACACGGAGAAGCCGCCGTGCATCGTCGCGATGTTGTATATCAGCTCCATGATAAGCGTCGTCTTGCCGACGCCCGCCCCGCCGAAAAGCCCGATTTTCCCGCCCTTCGCGTACGGCGTCAGCAGGTCGATCACCTTTATCCCCGTCTCGAGGAACTCCGTCTGCTCCGTCAGCTCCGTGAACTTCGGCGCCGGTCTGTGTATATCCCACTCCTCCGCCGCGTCTATCTCCCCGCCGCCGTCGATCGGCCGCCCGAGCACGTCCACCACGCGGCCGAGCACGCCCGTGCCCACCGGCACGCGTATCCCGTGTCCCATGCTCCTGACCTCCGTGCCGCACGCGAGGCCGTCCGTCGCGTCGAGGGCGATGCACCGCACCACGCCGGGGGAGAGGTTTACCGCGACCTCCATGTGCCGCCCGTCAGAGGTGACGAGCAGGTCGTTTATCTGCGGCTCCACGCCGGAATTCGCGAATCGCACGTCCAGAACGGGGCCGGATATGCGCACGAGCGTCCCCGCGCCGAGGGCGTCGAGAATATCGTTGACCTCCGCCATATCACTGCTCCCCCTTCAATATCTCGGCCGCGCCCGTTATCTCCGCGAGCTCGTTCGTTATCGCCGACTGCCGCGCCATGTTGTACTGCGTGGTCAGCGCCTTCATCATATCCCCCGCGTTCTGCGTGGAGGAGTGCATCGCATTCATGCGCGAGTAGTGCTCGCTCGCGTAGGCCTGCACCATTATCCCGAACAGCAGGCCGAGCATGTACTGCGGCACAAGCTCGTCAAAAACCGCCTGCGGCGTCGGGTGATAGAGTATCTCGTCGCGCACGTTCTCCTCCCGCAGGTCGAAGTAGTCGTCGAGCACGAGGGGCAGAATCCGGCTCTCCATCGGCTTGTTCTTCATCGCGCCGTAAAACGCCGTGTACACGATATGCACCTCGTCCGTAAGCCCGGAGTCGTAGAGCTTCATCACGTCGCGCGATATCCTCCGCGCCGATTTCATCGTCGGATCCTGCACGATGCCGAGAAGCGTGATGTCGGGGATTATCCCCCGCCGCCGGAAGTGCTCCTCCGCCGTGTTCCCGACCGTGATAAGCGACGCGCCCGGGTACTCGCGAAGCCTCTCGTCCGCGAGGGCGAGCACCGCCGCGTTGTAGGAGCCGCACAGCCCCTTGTCGCCGGAGATGACGATATACGTCCGCCGCCCCTCGGGCCGCGCCGTCAGATACGGGTGCGTCACGCCCGCCGATGTGGTCAGAATCTCGCGCATGGCGAGGCGGATATACTCAAAATACCGCCTGTTGTACTCCGTGTGGCTCTTGACGCGCCTCATGCGGTTCGAGGAGACCATCTCCATCGCGCCGGTTATCTTCCGCGTCTGCTCCACCGCCGCTATGCGGTGCCGAATCTCGTTAGTGCTTGCCATTTATCCGCTCCTCCTCCGCGAGGAAGCGCTCAAAATGGCGCTCCAAGTCCGTCCTGTCGAAATCCGCGAGCGCGCCGGTCGAATCTATGCTCTGCATGATGTACGCCGCGTTCTCGCGCAGGTATTTCAAAAGCCTCGCCTCCGTCGCGTCCACGTCGCGCCTCGCGCACGACTTGAAAACGCCGTTCGTGGAGGCGAGCAGGATACACACCTGCTCCGACAGCGGGTGAAGCTGCTCCACGGGCTGCCGCAGCAGCTCCATAAGCCTCTCGCCGTTACTGAGCATATCCGCCGTCGTGCTGTCGATGTCCGCGCCGAACTGCGCGAAAACCGCCATGTCGCGATACTGCGCGACCTCGAGGCGCAGAGAGCCCGAAACCGCCCTCATCGCCTTGTGCTGCGCCGCGCGGCCGACGCGCGACACGGACAGGCCGACGTTCACCGCCGGGCGCGTCCCCGCGTTAAAAAGCTCGCTCTCCAGATAAATCTGCCCGTCGGTGATGGATATCACGTTCGTCGGAATATACGCGGAGATGTCCCCCGCCATCGTCTCGACAATCGGAAGCGCCGTTATGCTGCCTCCGCCGAGCTCGGGGGCGAGCCTCGCCGCCCGCTCCAGCAGCCGCGAGTGCAGGTAGAACACGTCGCCCGGGTACGCCTCGCGCCCCGACGGACGCCGTAGCAGCAGCGACATCTGCCGGTACGCCACCGCGTGCTTCGACAGGTCGTCGTAGACGATCAGCACATCTCTCCCGGAGTGCATGAACTCCTCCGCGACGGCGCACGCCGCGTACGGCGCGATATACTGCATCGCCGCCGTCGCGCTGCCGTTCGCCGCAACTATAACCGTGTTCTGCAGCGCGTCGTTGCCCTTCAGCATCCTCGCGAGCTCCGACACCGTGGACGCCTTCTGCCCTATGGCGCAGTAGACGCACAGGACGCCCTTGCCGCGCTGGTTCATTATCGCCTGAAGCGCAATCGACGTCTTGCCCGTCTGCCTGTCGCCGATTATCAGCTCGCGCTGTCCGCGCCCTATCGGAATCATGCTGTCTATCGCCAGAATCCCCGTCTCAAGCGGCGTGTCCACCGCCGCGCGCTGCATAATCGTCGGCGCGGGCGACTCCACGGGCCGCGTCCTGTTCGTTTTAAGCGGTCTGCCGTCTATCGGCCGGCCCAGCGGGTCCACGATTCTTCCGAGAAGCTCCGTCCCCACGCCTATCTCCGCCACGCGCCCCGTCGGATGCACGACGCTCGCGGTAGAGACGGTGCCGTCCAGCAGCGCCGCGCCCACCCCGTCGATGTGCAGGTCGAGAGTTAGCCCGATCGCCCCGCCGTCGAAGTCGAGAAGCTCGCCGTATTTACAGCCCGAGAGCCCGGAGATGTGCACAATCCCGTCGGCGAAGCTCGTCACCTCGCCGTAGTTGTACACGCGCGCCGGCGCGCTCGCCTTCATCGCCCGCTGTTTGAGCAGCGCGCCCACCGTCGCGAACGAGGACGCCGCCTCGCCGCCGCCCGCGTCGCTTGTAAGCGACTCGGACAGCTCGTGCAGACGCGAGGAAAAGCTCGCGTCGTAGACGCGCCCGTTTATTATGGCGATAAATCCGCCCGTAATCTTGCCGTCCTCAATGACGTCGAAGTCCGGCTCCTCGCCGAGCTTATCGCGGAAGCCCGCGGTAACGGCGGCGATGCCGTCCCTGTCGTCGCGTGAGGCGACAATCAATATTGGTCTTGCCATTATTTACTCCTCAAAGAAATCGCGTGCCGCTGAGATGTTGTCGTCGAGGGACACCTCGCGGCGCAAAATCCGCGACGCCATCTCCGTCGCGAGCTGCGCGATATCGTGGCGCGCGGCGTTCACCGCGTCCTGCCGCTCGGCGTCGATCCGCTCCTTCGCGTCGGAGAGCATTTTCTCCGCCTGCCCCTTCGCCGCGTCCGTTATCTCCGTCGCCTGCGCGCCCGCGCGTATCTGCGAGTCGCGCATAATCTCGCGCCCGCGCTCCTCGAGGTCGCTTATGCTCTTCTCGTACTCCGCGCGCATCTCCTCCGCCTCGGACTTCGTGCGCGCCGCGTCGTCGAGCTCCTCCTTGACGCGCCCGGCGCGCGCCTCGAGGTACTTCGTCATCGGCCGCCACAGAATCAGGCGTAGCAGAACAAACAGCACGAGGATGTTGACACAGTGCAGCAGTACGTCTACAGGTTCCAAGCCTTCCATAAAGAGGCCTCCTTCAGTCTATCTTCGTGAACAGCATCAGAAGCGCGGTCACGAACCCGTAGATTGCCGTCGCCTCCGTAAGCGCCATGCCGAGCAGCATTATCGAGTTGATCTTGCCCGACGCCTCCGGCTGACGCGCCACCGCGTCCACCGCCTTACCGGTTGCGAGCCCCATCGAGATCGCCGCCGCGACGCAGGGCAGAAAACACAAAGCTACAGCAAAAAGTTCCATGATTGATTACTCCTTTTATTTGTTGAATGATTTATTCCACGGCCTCTTTTATGAATGTAAGAGACAAGGTGACAAATATAAACGCCTGAAGCAGCGGGTGGAACACGTTGAAGTACAGCCCGATTACGCTCGGTATCCCCACGGCGTTGTTGCCGAGCGCGGAGTACAGCAGATCCATGATTATCATGCCGCCGAGCATGTTGCCGAACAGCCGCGCCGCGAGCGACACGGGTATCGCGAAATCCGTGATGATCTTTATCGGCAGCACGATCGGCGTCGGCTGCGCGAGGGATTTTATCCGCCCCGCGACGCCCTTCTTTTTCACGCCGTATATATTAATAAGTATAAACGTGATGATCCCGAGCCCGAGCGTGAACGTCACGTCGCTCGCCGGCGTGCGTATCCCGAACAGCTCCAAAACCGCGCACCCGACGAGCAGCGCCGCCACCGCGAAGATGTAGGAGCCGAGCATCTCGCCCTCCCCGTGCACGTTTGAGCCGACGTACTTCATCACCGTCTCCACTGCCGTCTCCACGACGTTCTGCGCGCCCTTCGGCGGGTCGGACGGACGGCGCAGCACGGTAACGCGCAGCACGATCGCCAGAACCACAAGCGCGCCCATCACCGCCCACGTCCACGCCACGGTGGAGGAGACGTTGAATCCGAAGATGTCCACGCGCGCCGCCCACGGCGAAAACGCCGACAGATCCTCGCTCTTGTGCGCGCCGAAAATTATCCCGATGACGCGCGTCGCGGCGAGGTACGCGCCGAAAACCGTCACGCACGTCGCGAGCTTACGCGCCCGCTTGTTGCGTTTTGACTGCTCCGCCGCGTATTTTTTCGCGGCAGAGCGCCGCCAAAAGAAGCCGAGCGCGGCAACGGCGAGGAAAATCGCGAGAAGAATGTAGTCGAGCACCCTCAGCGCCCCTTTCTCATCATTATATATACAATCGCCCCGATAATCAGCGCCGCCGCTATCCCGATTCCCGCCCAAAGCAGCGCCCGCGTGTAAAATATTCCCACAAGCAGCAGCGCCGCGAACGGCAAAACCCACTGCGCGAGCCCCGCCGCGACAAATTTCCCGCCGCCGCCCGTCACGCGCGAGGTGAAAAGCAGCAGCAGCGCGAGCTGTCCGAGGCCGACAAGCACGCCGATTACAAGTCCAACGGCAATATTCATGCACATACTCCTTATAACCGTGTATACTACTCCGTAAATTCTCAAAAATCAACAAAAATAATTAATAATAATTTTACTCCTTTCCGCCCTCTGCGTTGTGATTTTGACGTATCGGCGATATCGCCGCAACATTTGACATTTCTGCGGATATAAACTATAATGTCCCAACCGACAATAAATAATATAAATTGTAAGGAGCATGTCACATGAAGAGATTCTTTTCGTCCGCGCTCGCTATCGCGCTCGTCATACTGCTCGTCGTATCCGCCGCCGCCTGCGGCGGCGCAACGGGGAAGCTCAAGAAAATCAAGTCCGCCGGCAAGATAACCGTCTACACCGACCCGAACTTCTCGCCGTTTGAGTTCCTCGGCGCGAACAGTGAGATCGTCGGCGTGGACGTCGAGATCGCAAAAGCGATCGCCGCGGAGCTCGGCGTCACCGCCGACCTCAAGGAGGGCAAGTTTGACTCGATTCTCATGTCGCTCAAGGGCGGCAAGGGCGACGTCGCAATCTCCGGCTTCACCATCACCGCCGAGCGCCGTGAGAACGTCGATTTCTCCGACCCGTATATCAACTCCGTGCAGTATCTGATCCTGCCGGAGGGCTCCGACGTCGCCGTGCTCGAGGATCTCGCCGGCAAGACCGTCGGCGTCGCCAAGGGCTACACGGGCCAGCTCCTGCTCGACGACGAGACGTCGGACGAGGGTACCCTCGGCGGCGCGAACACGACGGTGAACGCCTACAACAGCGCGATGGAGGCCGTGCTCGACCTCAACACCGGCCGCATCGTCGCCGTCGTCATGGATGAGTACGTCGCGAAAAACCTCGTCGCGAGCAACGCGGGCCTCGTCGCCATCGAGCTGCGCTACTCCGACGGAAGCCTCGCCTCCGAGGAGTACGGCGTCGCCGTCCCCAAGGGCAACGAGGACCTGCTCGCCGTCATCAACACGGTAATCGCGCGCCTTAAATCAGAGCAGAAGATAGAGCAGTGGGTCGTTGACTTCTCCTCGTGATGAAAAATCTGCTTGACTGGCTCGCGCACCAATTCACAATAACGTTTGTCACCGGCAACAGGTACAAGCTGTTCCTCACCGGTTTCCGAAACACGCTCATAATCGCGTTCGGCGCGGTGATAATCGGCACCTTCATCGGCATAATCGTCGCGATGATCCGCGTCTACCACGCGCAGAGCGGCCGCCTTCGCGCGCTCGACAAGCTGTGCGGGGCCTACCTCGCGCTCTTTCGCGGCACACCCATCGTCGTGCAGCTTCTCATCATGTACTACATCGTGTTCACGTTCATCGACAACGGCATCTCCATCGCCGTGCTCGCGTTCGGCATAAACTCCGGCGCGTACGTCGCGGAGATTGTCCGCGCCGGCATAATGGCTGTCGATCCCGGCCAGACGGAGGCGGGCCGCTCGCTCGGACTCCCCGCGGGACTCACCATGCGCCTCGTCGTGCTGCCGCAGGCGATAAAAAACATTCTCCCCGCCCTCGGCAATGAGCTCATCGCCCTGCTCAAGGACACGTCCGTCGCCGGCTACGTCACCGTAAAAGACCTCGCGCAGGCGGGGGAGAACGTGCGCACCCTGACGGCGGAGCCGTATTTCTCGCTCCTCTTCGTCGCGGCGGTGTACTTCGTCCTCGTCATGGGCATCACAAAAATCCTGCGCGTCGCGGAGAGGAGGCTCGCCAAAAGTGATCGTAATTGAAAACCTCGTGAAGCGCTTCGGCAAGCTCACCGTGCTCGACGACGTGTCAGAGCATATCCGCCCCGGCGAAAAGGTCGCCGTCATCGGCCCCTCCGGCTCCGGCAAATCCAC
>JAISKU010000107.1 GCA_031261245.1 Oscillospiraceae bacterium
CTTTTTTATTTTCCCTTGACATCCCGTCCCCGCAGATGTAGAATAACCTTTATAAATCGAACAGTATCTGCCCCCGTTCAAATTTTTTACAGAATGGAGGTGTGTTTACTTACTATGCCAAGCCCACTTGATATAATAGTCGCAATTATCGCGTTGCTTGTCGGTGCGATCGTCGGAATCTTCGTCGGCATCACATACCGCAAGCGAGTTTCGGAGCGGGAAATACAAAGCGCGGAAGAGCGCGCAAAAAGTATAATCAACGATTCGATAAAGGCCGCGGAGGCAAAAAAACGCGAGGCGCTGCTTGAGGCAAAGGAAGAAATACACAAAAACAGGAGTGAGTACGAGCGCGAGGTGAAAGAGCGTCGCGCCGAAATCACGAAACAGGAAAACCGTCTTCGCCAAAAAGAGGAGACACTCGACAAAAAGACCGACACGCTCGAAAAGAAGGCGGAGACGCTCGCAAACAAGATGAGCGACCTCGAGGAGACACAGGAGGAGGTCGCGCTCATCAAGCGCAGCCAACTCGAAATGCTCGAGAAAATCTCCGGCTACACGATTGAGGAGGCTAAGGCCTACCTCATCCGCAATCTCGAGTCGGAGGTCACGCACGAGGCCGCGATGAAGATCAAGGACATCGAGGCGCGCTACAAGGACGAGGCCGACGAAAAGGCGCGCGAGTACATCTCGCTCGCGATTCAGCGCGTCGCGGCGGATCAGGTCGTGGAGGCCACGGTCTCCGTCGTCCCGCTGCCGAACGACGAGATGAAGGGCCGCATAATCGGCCGCGAGGGCCGCAATATCCGCGCGATTGAGACGCTCACGGGCGTTGACCTCATCATCGACGACACGCCGGAGGCGATCACGCTGTCGAGCTTTGACCCCGTGCGGCGTGAGATTGCGCGCATCTCCCTTGAAAAGCTGATTCTCGACGGGCGCATACACCCGGCCCGCATCGAGGAGATGGTCGAAAAGGCGAAGCGCGAGGTTGACGCGACAATCAAGTCCGAGGGAGAGCGCGCGACGTTCGAGACGGGCGTACACGGTCTGCACCCGGAGATAATCAAGCTCCTCGGCCGCATGAGATACCGCACGAGCTACGGCCAGAACGTCCTCGCCCACTCCATCGAGGTCTCGCACATCGCCGGAATTCTGGCGAGCGAGCTCGGCGTCGATGTCATGACGGCAAAGCGCGCGGGGCTCCTGCACGACATAGGCAAGTCGATTGACCATGAGGTGGAGGGCAGCCACGTCACGATCGGCGTCGATATCGCGCGCAAGTACAAGGAGAATGAGGCCGTAATCCACGCGATTCACGCGCACCACGGCGACGTGGAGGCAAAAACCGTCATCGCCTGCATCGTTCAGGCGTCCGACACGATCTCCGCCGCCCGCCCCGGGGCGCGCCGCGAGAATATTGAGAACTATATCAAGCGCCTTGAGAAGCTCGAGGAACTCACGAATTCCTTCAACGGCGTGGAGAGCTCCTACGCGATTCAGGCGGGTCGCGAGATACGCATAATGGTCAAGCCGGAGATCATCTCCGAGGATCAGATGGTGCTTCTCGCCCGCGACATCGCGAAGCGCATAGAGACGGAGCTCGAATACCCCGGACAGATCAAGGTCAATCTGCTGCGCGAGACAAAGGCCATCGAATACGCGAAGTAGAAAGCGCAAGTATAATGCAGGGGCGGGGTTTACCCGCCCTTTTCCCGACAAAGGCCGGAAAAGGATAACTTTATGTCAAACACCAAAACCAAATTCAAACCCGACTACACGCGCGTCGTCTCCTTCTCCCTCATGGGCCCGGAGAGCGGCGGGCCCTGCTTCGTCGACGTCACCGACGGCAAGATAACGCGCATCCGCCCGTACCGCTATCCGGAGGGCACGCGCGAGACAAATAATCCGTGGGAGATAACCGCCCGCGGCAGCAGCTTCTCCGCGCCCGACCGCGTCACCATCTCCCCGTTCGGCCTCACCTACAAGTCCCGCGTGTACTCAAAAAACCGCGTGAAATACCCGCTCAAACGCGTCGATTGGGATCCGAACGGAGAGCGCAACCCCCAAAACCGCGGCAAAAGCGGCTACGTGCGCATCTCGTGGGACGAGGCGGCGCAGCTCGTCGCGGATGAGCTGAACCGCGTCAAGGAAAAATACGGCATGGAGGCGGTGCTCTGCCAGTCGGACATGCACGGCGAGGGGAAGCACGTCGCGCCGTCGCACGGCTGCCCGAACCGCCTGCTGTCGATTCTCGGCGGCTACACGCTGCAAATGCGCAACATGGACTCGTGGGAGGGCTGGTTCTGGGGCGCGAAGCACGTCTGGGGGTGTGAGCCCGTCGGCGAGATGATGCCGATGACGAACCTCTTCCCCGACATCGCGAAAAACTCCGAAATGCTCCTCTTCTGGGGCTGCGACCCGGAGACGACGCCGCTCGGCGTCGTCGGCCAGATAACCTCCCGCCTGTGCTACTGGCTCTCCTCCATCGGCCTGAAATCCATATACGTCTGCCCCGACCTCAACTACGGCGCGTCGGTGCACGCGGACAAGTGGATTCCCGTTCTGCCGAACACCGACGTCGCGCTCCAGCTCGCGATCGCCTATGAGTGGATAACGAAGGACATGTTCGAGAAGGAGTATATTGACACCCACAGCTACGGCTTTGACAAATTCGCGGCCTACGTCCTCGGCGACGAGGACGGGGAACCGAAAACGCCCGCGTGGGCCACCGAGAAGTGCGGCGTGCCGGAGTGGACGATAAAGGCCCTCGCCCGCGCGTGGGCGAAAAACGTCACCTCTATCCTCCACGGCAACGGCGGCAGCTTCATACGCGGCCCGTACGCGACGGAGCCGGCGCGACTGGAGGCGATGCTGCTCGGAATGCGCGCCGTCGGCTCGCCGGGCGTGCACCAGGCGAAAATCATCGAATTCAACCTCTGGAACCGCGACTTCCCCCTGCCGTATCAGGGCGACTTCATGCCCGCGCTCCCGACTATCGCCGACCCCCTGCGCCCCATTGACGGCGACGTTCACCCGGAGATAAACATGAACCGCTACACCCTCTCCGACGCGCAAAAAGAGCGCGCGCCGGAGCTCATAGCGCTGTTCAAGCAACACCCGGCCCCCAAGCAATTCATTCCGCGCTGCCTCGTACACCGCGCGATTCTCGAGGGCGAGGCGGAGTGGTGGGGATTGCAGTGCTTCTCGTCCTCACAGCAGCCCGACAAGAACAACTACCGCAAGCCGACGAGCGAGTACCAGTTTGAAAAAATGCATTATCCCCGCCCCGGCCTGTCGCGCCTGCACATGCTGTGGACGGACGCGCCGTGCCAGACGACGTGCTGGAACGACGGCAACCTCTCGATAAAGGCCATGCGCGACGACTCCATCGAATTCATCGTCGCCCAGCACCCGTGGCTCGAGAACGACTGCTACTTCGCCGACATAATCCTCCCCGTCGCCACAAAGCACGAGATAAACGACATCGGCAACGACTTGTCGAGCGGCGCCTACGTGTCCATCTACCTCGAAAAGCAGTGCGTCCCGCCCATCGGCGAGTCGCTCTCCGATTTCGACGTGTGCGCCCGCGTCGCCGAAAAGCTCGGCGCCGACGTGCTCCGCGCCTACACGGGCGACCTCACGGAGGAGGAGCGCGTGCGGTATTTCTACAAGGTCACGGGCTGTGAGGACTACATGACGTGGGAGGAGTTCCAAAAGGAGGAGATTTTTGTGCTCCCCTGCAAGGAGGACGCGCAGGATTTGCCCGCCGGACTCGCGGAGTTCGTCGCCGACCCGATAGCGCACCCGCTCACGACCCCGACGGGACTGCTCGAATTCTCCTCAACGCACATCGAGAAGTACATGCCCGACGACCCGGAGCGCCCGCCCGTCCC
>JAISKU010000139.1 GCA_031261245.1 Oscillospiraceae bacterium
CAAACAAAAATTATCTGCTATAATAGACAGGCAGCGAAAATGTGGGTTCGTAGCTCAGCTGGGAGAGCGCCGCGTTCGCAACGCGGAGGTCGAGAGTTCGATCCTCTTCGGATCCACCACCACAAAAAAAGCAGGCCGCCGACAGGCGGTCTGCTTTTTTGCGCTTCCCACCCAATTTCCCCCTTGACAAACGCCGACCTTATGTTACAATAGCATTACCTAAATGTTACGAAAGTATTAAGCAGATGTTAAAAAAGTACGGAACATTTTGGAATCCGGAGCGTCATAAGGGTACAAAAATGAAGGAGGAAAAGGTCATGAAGCACACAAAAACACTCGCAGCCATTGCCCTCTGCGCGGCGTTGCTCGCCGGTTGCAGCAAGTCCGATTCATTTTCCGGCGCGGCGCCGAATTTGCAGAGCGCGCCGTATCCGCAGAGCGGGGTATACTACGACGCGCCTCTCGCGACCTCACAGCCGGACTCCTTGTACATCGAGGACGACTTCAACACCGAGGAGTACAACACGATACGTGAGCGCGGGTTTGTCTCGCCGCTGACGGAACCGCTGTCAACCTTTTCGAGCAGTGTGGACACCGCCTCCTACAGCCTCGTGCGCGCAAAGCTCAACGCGGGACAGGCCGTCACGCCCGACATGGTGCGCCTTGAGGAGTTTGTGAACTACTTCTCCTACGACTACGCGCAGCCGCGGGACGGCGCGCCGCTGTCGCTCGACGCCGAGCTGGGGCGCTGCCCGTGGAATGAGGAGCATCTGCTGCTTCTCGTGGGTATGCAGTCGCTCGAAATCGACATGTCAGACGCGCCGCCGTCAAACCTCGTGTTTTTGATCGACGTCTCAGGCTCCATGAACTCTCCGGACAAGCTGGGACTCGTGCGGCGCTCCTTCGCGCTGCTCACGGAAAATCTGCGCGACACGGATCGCGTCTCGATCGTCACCTACGCCGGCTCCGAGGCGACGCTCATAGACGGGGCGAGCGGCGAGGACAGGGCGAAAATCATGTCCGTCATCGAATCGCTGGAGGCGGGCGGCTCCACAAACGGCGCGGGCGGGATAAACGCCGCCTACAAATGCGCGGAGCGCAACTTCATCGAGGGCGGGATAAACCGCGTCATACTCGCGACGGACGGCGACTTCAACGTCGGCGTGACGGGCGAGGGCGACTTGAGCCGCCTTATCGCGAAAAAGCGCGAGACGGGCGTGTTCCTCTCCGTGCTCGGCTTCGGCATGGGCAACTATAAGGACAACAAGATGGAGACGCTGGCAAAGGACGGCAACGGAAACGCCTATTACATAGACTCCATAATCGAGGCGCGCCGCGTGCTCGTGGAGCAGCTCGGCTCGACGCTGAACACGGTCGCCAAGGACGTAAAGCTTCAGGTGGAGTTCAGCCCCTCGACGGTAAAGGGTTACCGCCTGCTCGGGTATGAGAACAGGATGCTCGCCGCCGAGGATTTTGAGAATGACAGCGTGGACGCCGGCGAGGTCGGAAGCGGGCAGAGCGTCACGGCGATATATGAGATAATCCCCGCGAGCTCCGCGGAGGAGGTGCCCGGGACGGAGCTGAAATATCAGAGCGCGACGATCGTGCCGTCTGATGAAATCGCGACCGTATCCCTGCGGTACAAGCTGCCCGACTCCGACACGAGTGAGCTGATTTCCCGCGCCGTCACCCTCGCCGAGGGTGAGAACGGGCCGTCGGACAACCTGCTGTGGGCGTCCGCCGTGGCGCAGCTCGCGCTTGTGCTCCGCGAATCGGAGTACGCCGGGGGCGCAAGCGTCGGAGGCGCGCTAACCCTCGCGCGCGCCGCGCGCTTCGCGGACGACCCCTACAGAACGGAGCTCGTCGAGATATTGACGCGTCTCGATTGACGCGCAGAGTAAACCGCAAGACCCGCCGATAAAGGCGGGTCTTGCGGTTGTGGTGGTGGAACGACACGCGCGGCAATCGAACACCTGTCGTTAATCCGGCGTCAATCTCCTTCAGCGTGATTGTCCGGTCGTCTCCGCTGTAATTGAACGTCAGCACCACCTTGTCGTCGCAAACGAATACCGAGTTGATAAACGTCTTGATCAGTCGCTTTTGACACGCCATGTCCTCGTAGTCGTACTCCGCGAATTTTCGCAGGAAGTATAAAATGTGCTCCTTCTTAATGCCGAGGTCGAGCTTCAGCTTTGATTCGGCAATCGCCGCAGTCAACTCCGACTTTTGCGCCTCAAGCTCATCCATTCGCGCTTTCGTGGAATCGTTGAAAATCCCCGCCTCCAGCGCCTTGACCAGATTTTTTATCGCCTTATCTGTATCTGTAAGCGCGGCATTGAGTGAATCAGTGTATGCGCTGTCCGTGTTCTGCTCAATGTAGTAATTATAGGTGTTCTCCGCGATAAATTCGAGTAAATTGTCGTCTTGCACAAGCCCAATCGCATATTCAAGCACGAGGTTTTCTATCCACGCTTTACGCACAGATTTTTTTGTACATCGCTTTTTGCGTTGTTCCGTACAGGCGTAATAGTTGTGCCTTGTGCCCGTCTTGCTCGTTCCCGCGAAGCCCACCATCATTTTCCCGCATTTTCCGCAAAATAATCTCTCTGTCAGTAGGTAATCCAACGTCGAATTTTTGTGAGCCGCCGCTTTCTGATTGTATTTCAACAGCTCCTGTACCTTGTAGTACACCTCTGTTTCAATAATCGGCGGCACGGCGTTCTCAATCCGAATTTCATCCTTGTAGGTGTAAATCCCGATGTACTTCGGATTTTTCAATATTGTTCGCAGGCTGTTGTGCGTGAACGGCTGACCCTTGAGTGTGCGGCAGCCTTGTTCGTTCAGATACCGGACGATTTGCATTATTGTCTGCCCCTTGCTGTATAGCTCATACACCTTTTTCACAGTCGGCGCGGTGGCGGGGTCAATCATTAGCTTCTTGTCCGGCCCCGTGAGATAGCCGAGCGGACGGTTGCCGCCGATGCTCTGCGCCTTCGCCGCGCTCTGCCGCTGCCCGCGCCGTATATTCTGCGAAAGCTGTTCGGAATAATAAGCCGCCATGCCCTCAATCACGCTCTCCGGGATAATCCCCTCCGGCGTGTCGGGTATAAATTCCGCGATGTAATGCAGCTTGACGCCGTTTTTCCGCAGATGGTATTTGTTCAGTGCGATTTCTTCCTTGTTGCGCCCGATTCTGTCCGTTTTCCAAACAATCAGCGCGTCAAAGACCTTCTTCGTCGCGTCGGCAAGCATAAGCTGAAACTGTTCGCGGTCGTCATTGCGTCCCGTTTGGGCGCGGTCAATGTACTCGCGCACAATTACAAGGCCGTGCTCGTCGGCGTATTTTTTCGCCTCGGCAACCTGCCCCTCAATGGACTGCTCACCCTGCCGGTGACTGGAGTAGCGCGCGTATATGGCGGCGTTCATTCTATATCCTCTTTCTGCGCCCTAACCGGCTCCAAATCAAGCGCCAATCTCGCCGTATTGCGATCTTTCGCGCTCGCCACATCATACGCCCGCGCGACCTCGCGCGCCTCGACGGAAATCTCCGCGGGCGTGTAGAGCGTGTCCCCCGTCCACACCTCAAGCGGTACGCCGAGCGTATCCGAAAGCCGCAACGCAAGCGGCAGCGGCGCGTCCTTCATTTGACGGACGATTATCGTCCGCACCTGACTGTCGGTAAGGCCCGTTACCCGAACGATACCGGGTATATCAAGCCCAATTTTCTCTGTGACCTCAATGAATATCTTGTAGAAATACCCGTCCTTCTTGCGCTTCGGGTGAAAATCCGCATACAGAACCTCGTCCGCTGAGTCGCCGAGCATATAGTCAACGGATATGCCGAGCCTCTGTGCGTACTCCTTGACAACCGTAATCTTCGGCGCGCGCTGGTTTGTCTCGTAGCGGCTCAAAACCTGCTTCGACGTGCCGAGCAGTTCTGCAAACTCGTCCTGTGTCATACCCTTTTCCTTGCGTATCGCCCGTAGTCTGTCGCCAAACGCGAAGTATTGTTCCGGCATATTGTACACTCCTTTTGTCTTGGTTGAGCATATTATAACACATTAAATCACCGTTTACAATAGATTAAATAATATTTCATAAAATTATTGCCGAACAGTTGACAAACATATATTATTGCGCTATACTGCACACATATCCCGCCGCGAGGAAGCGGCACATATTTTTCGCAGTTAGTCGCCAATTAGTTGATTGAAAGGCGGCGCGCAATAATCGAGCATCCAGTTCAGATCATCCCGGAGCATATTCCGAAAATAGAATTGCGCTTGCTTTGCGCCGACTTTCTTGACGCCGTTATCCGCTTCTACGCGATACCGGAAAACGCGGTGGAGTTTGAACGGTGGCGGGCTGCGGGGAAAGGAGGTGCGGCCTATGGACAAGAGGACTGCGGCAAAGCTGCGGCAGGAGTATCCGAATCATGTTCCGCTGAGGATAGCGTCCACGCTGCTCGGCGTGTCTGAGCGTCAGCTCGCGCGGCTCGTCGCCGACGGACGTGAGCCGTTCGCGGGGATTGGCGCGAACATCGGCAATCGTCAGCGGTATGTGCGTATATACACCGAGCGCCTGATCGCCTATCTCGGCAGCGACACAGCAGAGGATTGACCAAACAATCGGGCGGCATCTGCCGCCCGACTCGTTCAAAGGAGGATAATTTGAAAACAAAATTAAGAGATAACCAGCTGAAGCTATTAGAGCACTTAGCGCGGTTTGAGGTCTTGGACTACGCCTCATGTCTGTATATGCTCGATACAGAAAAGACAGGCGACACCGTTGCGCTGTCCTATGTCTTTCGACCGCTCACGAAAAACAAATACGCCGTAAAGTACAACGACGGCAATGTGCGGATTCTCGCGAAAGGCAAGAGATTATTCCCCGATGTAACGCCGCTCGTCACCGTGAACGGCAGCGCGACGGGAATGAAGCGCGCGGCCTATGTGTCGCGCGTGGCAATGTACCTCGCGGAGCAGGGTGTTGAGAGCTTTGCTCAAATCACCGACAGCGACGATTGGATATTCATTCCCTCCGCGTGCTGGCGTCAGATTCGC
>JAISKU010000149.1 GCA_031261245.1 Oscillospiraceae bacterium
CTTTATCTGCTCCCTCATAAACTTCTTGTCGGGGTCGTCGCGGTTAAAAAAGCGTTTGGCGGCAATCTCCGGGTCGCCTGTCATAATCGCCACGCGGTGATAGTCGGATATTTCACGCAAAACCTCGGGCGGGATATTCGTGTCAACGATTACTTTCTGTCCGCTCGCCGCGCGTTTCATCAGCTCCGCTATTTCGACCTCCATACACTCCTGTGAGCAGTTGATCGTCCACCGATAATGCTCCTCCGGCGACATATTCAGCCACTCCTCCCAACCGCTCATCGTGTCGAAATAGCACAGCGCGGGTTGTTTCCAGCGCGACAGCGCGCTGCTTGGGAATGAATCGGGCATCCCGGATTGGTAGTTCTCTCCGCAAAACACCATATCGTAACGCTCCGCAAGAAGCTTCACCATAGTCGATTTCCCCGCGTAGCTTCCGCCGTTGATAAAGTACACGTTCCGCAGGTAGTATTTGAGTATGTTGTCGCTGATTGATACTTTCATTGTTTATTATTTCCCCCAATATAGCACACATTCCCCGCGCTGTCAAAGCCTCAGCGTCCCTGCGCCCTCAGCCTGTCCCCCACAACCGCGCCGTACACTCTCATCTCGTCGCGCGCAATCGCCCCGACGTGCGGATACACGGGCAGCCAGCTCGAGAATATCGGGTGAAACCGCCCCGTGGAGGCGTATTTGTCAAGCGTCGCGCGCACATGTCCGCGTATCGCCGCCTCCTCCGCGTCCGGCCTGTCGATCGCCGACATGTCAATCCCGCCGAAGATGAAAAGCCGCCCTCCGGTTCTCTTCACAACCCCCGGAATATCGTTCTCCGGCGTCGCGCCCTGCCATATATCGATCCCCGCCTCCACCATGTCCTCGCAGACCTCCTGTGCGTGACAGTCGCAGTGGTTCATCGTAATCACGCCGCGCGACTTGACGTACCCGAAAAACCGCGCGTTCAGCGGCCCGAGAATCTCGCGCCACACCCTCGGCGGCAGAAAAAGCTGCGTCTTGTTGCCCCAGTCGTCGAAATTCACGATTATATCCGGCGCCATGTGCTCTATCACGAGCTCCGCCGCGCGTATCTTCCAGTCCGTGTACGCGGAGAGCAGCTCGTACATCGCCTCCGGCTCCAGCAGATAGTTCTCCAGCGCGTCCGTGAACCCCATCATCGCGTGGGAGAACTCGAACATTCCGCGCGGCGACTGCGCCATGACGATCTTGTTCTTGCGGTCGAGCGTCGCGCACAGCGCCTCCGTCCCGCCCCAGTCGAGGTTGTCGAGATCCGGAAAATCAAAAAACTCGCGCCAGCGCGTGATGTCCTTGATGACCTTCTTATCCCCGGAGCTGTTCGGCGTCGGCCCCGGCTGATCCTCCGGCCAGTCCCACACCACGCCCCACGCGTCCTTCACGTCCACGCCGCCCTTCCCCGTGCGCCGATGGGCGAGGGCGGTCGCGTCCAGCAGGTACGGCAGCCCCGAACCCTCCGCGAGGTTGAAGCACTCAAACGGATCCCCGAACCACAGCGGCCCCTCGCCGCTCACCATATTCAGAAAATTCTCTCTCGGCGTCATAATCAGGCTCCTCTCCGCGCTCTTCTATGCGGGAATTTTACCATGCCGCGCATTGACGCGTCAAGCCCGGAAATACTACACGCATGATTAAACTGAGAAACCTCGCCGCGCTCGCGCTCACCCTCGCCCTCGCGTCCTGCGCCGCGCCGCCGCGAATTGTCCCCGCAGCGCCCGCGCCCGCCCCGCGCGACTACGGCTTCCGCCGCAGCGTTGACGCGCTAACCTACACCGACGTCGCCTACCACGAGTGGGAAACCCCGGAAAACCTCACTCCCGCGCCCGCGCGCGAGCGCACACTGCTCATATACATGAACGGCAGCGACCTTGAGAGCGACACGGCCGCCGGCACGAGGGACTTAAAGGAGCTCGCGCGCTCCGGCGTCGATACGGAGCGCGTCAACGTCGTCGTGTTCACCGGCGGCGCCGACCGCTGGCACAGCAAAAATATCCCCTCGGGAGAGTGCATGATCTCCGCGCTCGACGGCGGCAAAATAAAAAACGTCGCCGCCGTCGGCCTGCGCGACATGGGCGACGCCGGGACGCTCGCGGCGTTCCTCAAATTCGGCCTCGAATACTACCCCGCCGAAAAGACCTCCCTCGTCCTGTGGGATCACGGCGGCGGCAGCATCGCCGGCTACGGCGCGGACGAAAAATTCAACATGTCCACCCTCACGCTGCTCGAGCTGGAGTACGCCCTCGCCCGCGCCGGCCTCGCGGAGCAAAAGCTCGAGCTCCTCGGCTTCGACGCCTGTCTGATGGCGAGCGTGGAGATGGCCGTCGTCGCCTCGCGCTACGCCGACCTCCTCGTCGCCTCAGAGAGCCTTGAGCCCGGCGACGGCTGGGACTACACCGCGATCCGCGCGTGGAGCGACGCCGAAAACTCCGCCGCGCAGCTCGGCAAAGCCGTCGCCGACGCGTTCATCGCGTCCGCCGGCCCCGCCCCGGAGGAGGAGCTGTCGCTGTCCGTCGTCAAAACCGCCGAGGCGGAAAACGTCATGGGCGCGCTCGGTCTGCTCGCCGAAAAGTGCGCCGTCGGCCTGCAAAACGGCGACTTTCCGCGCCTTATCGCACTCCGCCGCGACACAAAAACGTTCGGCGACGGCGCGCCGCCCGACACGGACTGCGACATGGTCGATCTCGCCGACCTCGCCCGCGCGTTCGGGGCGCTGTACCCCGAGGAGGCCGCGCTCCTCACCGGCGCGCTCGCCCGCGCCGTGCTGTACAACAGGTACGACTCCGACCGCGCGCTCGGCGGCCTCTCGGCGTACCACACCTACGGCGGCGGCGACGACGCGCCGCGCTCGCTCGAGGTGTACGCGAAACTGCAAATGAGCGAGAAGTACACGCGCTACCTCGTCGCCTTCGCCTCGCACCTGCCGCGCGGCTCCAAGACGACGAAAGCGCCCCGCGTCTCCGAAATTCTCGGAGAGCGCGTGCGCCTGTATGAGATATCCCGCCCGTCGGGCGGCGCGCTGTACGCCGCGCCGTGCCGCGTGAACGGCGCGCGCGCCGACGCGCTCGTGTTCTTTGAAAACGGGGCCGCCTCCGGCCGTCTGCTAGGCTATCGCAAGCGCGACGGCTATCTCCTCCAAAAGGGCTACGACCCTCTCACCCCCTCCGACGCCCTCACCCTCAAAAACTCATAAGCGCCTCGACAAACGTCGAGGCGCTTACGTTATTTTGTGTTTTGATTACTTGCCCGATCCCTTCCTGACACCAATACCAAAAGCGATTAAGGCTATAAAAAATATTATTACTCCGACTTCTGCCATACGTCGTCCTTTCAAAACTTTTGTTACATCGTTTGCCCGATTTCTACACCAAGAGCATATAGGAGGCCGATATCAATAAACGGGGCAAGCATTATGCCAAAAAAACATAATATTGTTATCAGCGCATTGGGCTTCCAATGATTGTCGCCGATATGGATGCAAAAAATAATAAGCCCGATGTTTAATAACGCTATAACGGCGACCGCGATAATTAAAGATGCCCTCTCAGATAATCCCTCATTTAGTTTATCGCGTCGATCGTGTCGGCGATTAACCTTTTCTGCCTCTTCCGCCTCTACTATCTGCCTCCACAGCTGGTACCCCTCTTCAAGACTCGCCTTGTATTCTTTTATCATCATTGCGCGATAGTGCTCCCCCTCTTTTTCGCTCCGTGCAATAAATGAGTCAAATATACTCGGAGACTCTACTATAGGTTTTTCTATCATCTTTATTTGTATCGTTTCGCCTCTATACCTCGCCGCCGCCTCCGCCGCCCTTACCACATCTTCATATGCCACCTATCTCACCCCCTTCTATTCAATCTCATACGATTTTTTCGTACCGCGTTATGATAAAGTATTTACCATCGCGTTCCCATGATTTGCAGTGTATTATATCATATTATTGACAATTTTGTCAAGCCCTCACGGCATCACGTCAATAATCTCAATCCCCTGCTTCTCCGCGTACCGCCGCGTGTACATCGTGCCGCCGAACCGCCCGTCGAACACGGTCACGATGACGGACGACGAGTCCACCATGTACCTGTTGCGTCGCGTCATGCAGTCGCTCGTGTACCGGCGGCTGATGTACGTCTCGACGTCGCAGCGCGCCACGAGGTCAAAGTACCGCGACCGCCACGCCTCGCCCCAGCGCGCGGCCTGTTCCTCGCACGGAAGCGCGGCCTCGATGGCGACGTCGGGGTAAATCTCGCGCAGATTCAGCGCGGCCTCGCAGAAATACATATCCGCGCCGCGCGCCATGCCACAGATGAAGCGCCGCCGCCCGGAGAAGTACAGCGCCTCGACGATGTGGAAAAGCCGCCGCTTGAGCTCGCGGCAGCGCTCATCGCTCTCGCGCTCGCCCCACGGAAGCTTTTCCGGGCGGTATCCGGAGAAGCACGCTGTCTGTTCTCTTGTAAATTCTCTGTTCATATCCGCAATTATACACATCTCTTAAATGTTTGTCAAAAAATAAGTGTTGCATTGCCCGCCGCGCCGTGTTATACTGGCGTCACATTTGAATAGGTCTTCAGGGCAGGGTGAAATTCCCGACCGGCGGTGAAAGTCCGCGAGCCGCGTGAGGCGGTTGAACCGGTGTGATTCCGGTACCGACGGTACAGTCCGGATGGAAGAAGATTGCGCTTATATCGCAAGATATTTTCGCACCCGAAGATCGCTTTTCGGGTGCGAATTTTATTTTTTGGAGGAATATCCCATGTCAAACAGAACCACCAACCGCATCGTAAAAATGGCGCTCCTGACGGCCGTCGCCGTGGTCTTCTCGTTCATTCCCGGCTTCCCCATCATCCCCGTCGTAAGCTTCATCCGCTACGAATTCTCGGATCTGCCGATCCTCATCGGCGTGTTCGCGTTCGGCACGCTGCCGGGCGTTTCCATCGCGGCGATCTCGGTGCTCATCTCGTTCCTGCTCGGCGCGGAGGGCGGCGGCCCCTACGGCGCGCTCATGCACTTCATCGCCATCGGCGTGTTCGTCCTCGCCGCCGGCCCGATATACAGCATCAAAAAGACGCGTCCCGGCGCGATAATCAGTATGCTCGTCGGCGCGGCGGCGATGACCCTCGTCATGATCCCCGCGAATCTCCTCATCACGCCCCTGTACACGGGCGCGCCCGTCGCGGCGGTGAAAAGTCTCCTCCTGCCGGGCATAATCCCCGTAAACGCGATAAAAGGCCTGATCACCGCCGCCCTGACCTTCGTGCTCTACAAACGCGTGTCGGGCTTCCTGCACAGCAATGGCGACGCTCAGTAACAAATTCCCGCCTCCGGAATAGTATAGACCGTACCCAGCAAAAATTCTATCCGGAGGAACAAAAAAATGTGTAACAACGGCTTTTTCGGAGGCGGCAACAGCTGTCTGTGGATCATCATCCTGATCATCATCCTGTTCTGCTGCGGCGGCGGCGGATGGGGCAACAACTGCGACAACAACTGCTGCTAAACAAAAAATAATCGGGGG